>NZ_JBHIMP010000002.1:193221-291077 GCF_042194175.1 Bartonella sp. MR168JLCBS
GCTTATGGTGCTATGATAAATTCTTGTTTTACTTTATTTGTGTTATAGAACAGTATCCTGTTTGAATATTCTCTTGTAAGGCTAAATAATATTTGAGTTCTATATCATAGTATAACTGTATAAAGATAATACATTTTATGATTTTTTTGATATATATAAAAAATTTTCTTTAAATTTGTCTTCTTTTTTAGAGTTTAGAAGTTTTTTACATTTTTAGGGATTTTTTATAACGCGGTTTAACAAGAAAAATTGCTTAAAAAGTCAATAAAGTTTGGGCATTTTTTGTAAAATGTTCTCTCTCATGGTGTTTTAGATAAACTGGAGCTCCCTTGATGTTTGAGGTCGTCTGTTTTGCGGATAGTGCTGTTTGCTTTTGAGCTTTAGTCGTTTTTTAGAAGAGCTGAAGATTATTTTAGGCGGTTTGAAATTTTTTGCTCCTTTATTGATTGTGTTTTTTTCGTTTTATTGTTGCTTGATTAGGGGTGTTTTTACCAGATTTTCCTTTTCGATTTTCCAAAATACCAGTGTCTATGGTTGGTCCCATATGTGCAAGGTCTGGTTTGGAGAAAAGGCTTGGTTGTAACACGGGCTCATGGGTGGATTGTTCGCTATGATGTGTTAAGGGGCTCTCAGCGATTTCTAGTTCTATCTTTTGTAATTGTTTGATTTCATCGCGAAGTCGCGCTGCTTCTTCAAAGTTGAGATCAGCAGCCGCTTCATGCATTAATTTTTCAAGGTGTTTAATATGAGATGTCAAATTGTTGCCAACCATATTTTTTTTCTCGATGACATCAGGGATATTTGTGCGAATATGGTTGTTTTCATAGCCTGAATTGAGAATATCTCCGATATTTTTTTTGATACTTTTCGGTGTGATATGGTGTTCTTCATTATAGGCTATTTGTTTTTGTCGACGTCTTTGTGTCTCCTGTAAGGCTCGTTCTATGGAGCCTGTGATTGTATCTGCATAGAGGATAACGTGGCCATCCACATTACGTGCAGCACGTCCGATTGTTTGTATGAGGGAAGTTTCAGAGCGCAAAAAGCCCTCCTTATCGGCATCTAGAATGGCAACAAAACCACATTCTGGAATATCTAAGCCTTCTCGGAGCAAGTTGATACCGATGAGGACATCAAAGGTGCCAAGCCGCAGATCGCGTAGAATTTCAATGCGTTCTAATGTATCAATGTCAGAATGCATATAGCGTACGCGAATATCTTGTTCGTGGATATATTCAGTTAAGTCCTCGGCCATACGCTTTGTGAGAACTGTCACCAATGTACGGTAGCCTTTTTGAATTGTTTTACGAATTTCATTCACAACATCATCGACTTGATTGCTGGCTGGACGAACCTCTGTTGGTGGATCAATGAGCCCTGTTGGACGAATAATTTGTTCTGCAAAAGTGCCATGAGATTGTTCTATTTCCCAGCGTCCTGGTGTTGCAGAGACGGCAATAGTTTGTGGGCGCATGGCATCCCATTCTTCAAAGCGTAAAGGGCGATTGTCCATACAGGAAGGTAGGCGAAACCCATATTCTGCTAGGGTTGCTTTTCTTCGAAAGTCACCTCGGTACATGCCTCCAATTTGGGGAATGGTTACGTGGCTTTCATCGATAAAAACAAGAGCATTGTTTGGAATGTATTCGAACAAGGTTGGTGGTGGTTCACCAGGTTTTCGTCCTGTTAAATAGCGTGAATAATTTTCGATTCCAGAGCATGAGCCGGTGGTTTCCAACATTTCCAAATCAAAAATTGTACGTTGTTCTAAACGTTGTGCTTCTAAAAGACGTCCAGCTGCGTTCAACTCATCAAGGCGTTGAGCGAGTTCCATTTTGATCGATTTCATCGCTTGGTTAAGTGTTGGGCGTGGTGTTACGTAGTGTGAGTTGGCATAAATTTTAATCGATTGAAGGTCGCCTGTTTTTTGTCCTGTGAGAGGATCAAATTCCGTAATTGTTTCCACTTCATCGCCAAAGAGCGAAATACGCCAAGCACGATCTTCGAGGTGGGCAGGGAAAATTTCAATTGTATCCCCTCGAACACGAAAGGAACCACGAATGAAATTAATATCTTGTCGATGATAGTGTTGGGCAACTAAATCGGCCAGTAATTGCCGTTGATTGAGTTTATCACCTTTTTCTATTTTGAAGGTCATAGCAGTATAAGTTTCTACTGAACCAATCCCGTAGATACAGGATACAGATGCGACAATAATGACGTCATCACGTTCAAGAACAGCACGTGTTGCAGCATGGCGCATACGGTCGATTTGTTCATTAATTGAGGATTCTTTTTCAATATAGGTATCAGAGCGTGCAACGTAGGCTTCTGGCTGATAATAGTCATAATAGGAAACAAAATATTCGACGGCATTGTGGGGAAAAAAACTTTTAAACTCTCCGTAAAGCTGTGCTGCTAGAGTTTTATTTGGTGCTAAGATTAAAGCTGGACGCTGTGTTTCTTCAATGATTTTGGCCATTGTATAGGTTTTTCCTGAGCCGGTAACACCCAAAAGCACTTGTGTACGTTCATCTTTTTGAATTCCATCAACCAGAGTTTTAATGGCTTGAGGTTGATCTCCCGCAGGTTCAAAGGGGGTTTCGAGTTGAAATGGAATACCACCTTCAGACTTTTCAGGACGAATAGGGCGGTGAGGTGTCCATAATGCACCATTCTTAAAAAGAGGATTACCTGAAGCAATCAGAGCAGAAAGAGCCTCAACTGTTGCTGTAACACCATTTTTCATTGTTGTATCCTTTGATAGAAAAGTGCTGGTGATTTTAAAGAAAATACTAATTTTTACAATTTCATCACGACAACAGCAAAACGTTATTGAACAGATTTATTTTGGTTTATTGGAGCTTTCATTAGGATATTGATCAAGTTTTTTCTATGAGACGAATTCTTCGAAGTGTTTCTTTGGAGGAGCATATTTGTGGTTGTTCGTGGACACTATTGCATTTTTGCCATGATGATATTTAAGATGGCATAAGTTATTATGGCTGTTATGGAGAATAATCGGTACGTTTGGGTACTAAAGACATCGTGTATGTGTGATAAAGATCATTTCCATCTTTAAATGAAAGATAACGAGATGACACCCAACCGATTTGAGTGTTATATCGGATATGGCACCAATTTCCTTCACAGTTTTTAACAAAAACCAATTCTCCAGCAGAGATTAAGCCGCAAAGTGCATACTGAGTGCTGGGACCTGTTCTAAAATTAAGATTCCTCGTAACAAAAGCATCCGCAGCTTCAGATACTGTTGTGGCGAAAAAGAAAAAGCCAAACATAAAAAAAATGACGATTTTTTTCATTCTTCTGTAAAGAATTTCTTTAGAGATTTTCTATCCTTCTCTCTTTGTATCCCATATGATTTCTTTTCCTAGATTATGATAAAACAGAAAAAAATACAATTCTTTCTTCTTTAGGAGACTTTAAAGAGAAGAGTGAAGTTTAACGGTTTAAACACCAAAATGAGATGTTTTAATCACTATTTGTGCATGTTTTGTTTCCTTTATTTATTTTTGTATGGAAAATAGCGATACTGTACTATATAATAAAAAAGATCGTAGTTTTCGGATTCCAAAAGTAATTTTGGAAGCCGTTTTTTGTATTTTTATTAAACCTTCCGTGTAATAGAAAGGGACGGATTATGGAAAAAGTTCCGATGACTACAGCTGGTTTTGAGAGTCTTAAAGAAGAGTTGCGTTGGCGTCAACAACAGGAGCGTCCGCGAATTATTGAAGCAATTTCTGAGGCGCGTGCACATGGTGATTTATCAGAAAATGCTGAGTATCATGCAGCTAAAGAAGCGCAAAGCCATAATGAGGGGCGTATAAATGAGCTTGAAGATTATATCGCACGAGCAGAAGTTATAGATGTCACGCGTCTTTCAGGCGACAAAATAAAATTTGGAGCAACCATTAAACTCTTGGATGAGGATACTGAAGAAAAAAAAGTGTATCAGATCGTAGGAGATCAAGAAGCTGATGTAAAGGTTGGTAAAATCTCTATTTCTTCGCCTATTGCACGTGCACTCATTGGCAAGCAAGAAGGTGATGTGATTGAGGTGAATGCACCCGGTGGTGCGCATAATTACGAGATCATTAAGGTTCAGTACATCTAAATAACATATGGATTATTATGCGTGTATCTTTGGATGAAACTGAGATTATTGCGCCTCACTTTAAAAGGCGTTTATCGGGAGTAACATCTACGATTATTCAGCTTATTCCACTGCAACGCGAACAGGGTGTGCGTATATCCACTTTGGGGTTTGGTTTGCCACAAACTTTGCCGGCTCTTGCTTTTAAGGACCTTTTCGGACTTTGGAAAAGTCCGAAAGGGAAGCCATTTCGTATTTGGCATGCACGACGCAATATTGAGATGCTTTTTGGGATCTTTTTGCGCGATATCTTGAAAATGAAGCTGAAACTTATCTTTACATCGGCTTCACAACGCCATCATAAGCCTTTTACCAAATGGTTGATTCGCTGTATGGATAGGGTTATCGCTACCAGTACACATACGGGCGCTTATCTAGAAGTGCCTCATAAGGTTATTATGCATGGGGTGGATGTGAAGCGTTTTACTCCACCACAGACTCTTGATGATTGCTTTTTTTCGACAGGATTTCCAGGAAAATACGCGGTAGGGTGTTTTGGGCGTCTGCGTTACTCAAAGGGAACAGATTTATTTGTTGATGCCATGATAGCGTTATTGCCTGACTATCCTGAATGGACAGCACTTATCGCTGGTCGTACGACAGAGCAATATTATCATTTTGAAAAAGAATTACACCAAAAGATTGCTAAGGCTGGTCTGGATGATCGCATTATTTTTCTTGGTGAGATTCTGGATATCCCTTTGTGGTATCGTCGTTTATCGCTTTATGTTGCACCTTCTCGTACAGAAGGTTTCGGTTTAACACCATTAGAAGCAATGGCATCACAGGTTGCGGTTGTAACGAGTGATGCAGGAGCTTATAAAGAATTGGTGGTCGAGGGAACAGGAACAGTTGTAAAAGCAGGAGATGGAGCGGCTTTAACAGCAGCAATTGAACCTTATTTTGCTGATGTAGAAAAAACATTGGTAGCCGGAAAGAAAGCTTTAACCCATGTTCGTACACACTTTCCTTTGGAAAAGGAGACAACCGAGATTGAGCGTGTTTACAAAGAACTGTTTGCGGAAAAAACACTTTGATTATTATATCAAAAATCTTTTTGAGGAGTGATAAAAAGTGTCTTCCTTAAAGGTTTTTCATAGTCATCAAGAAAACAGCTCAATGATATAAATGTTATTTTACAAAATTTATATTGTCTTTAGTAGAACGCTATAAGAAGTTCTCAAAATTTTGGATAAAAGATTAAAAATGTATACGCTTGAGAGCAATATGTGCTTTATGATGAAGCATACTAGGAGAGAGGAAAATTATTTTTATTCAGTGATATTTTAGAATAAGAAAATAATGCTTTAACTCAAGTTTAGATATACGGTGTCGTACTGATATTGTTCGTTTTGGAAGACTTAAATAGATAGAAAAAACGTTTTCTTGTCTTTAAAAAGATATTTATGGTGTCTCCATGGGTAAAATAGTCGTACATATTTTCAATAAATTCATAATAAGATGGATCTAAGATCAATATATATATGATTTCTATAGATAATTTACCTTTTTAATTTGAATAAGAGCTATCCTCTTGCACATCACAATTGGAAGAAAGCATGTGGTGGATAAAAACTATTGAAGACAGGGTATAAAGAAATTTCTTATAAATTGTCTGAAATGCAGGCTGTTACGACATTAACAGAAAGAAAATAGTATGGTGGTACTAATTTATATCTTATTTTGTGGTACCGCCTTGCACCTTATTATTATTTAAGTAAAAATGATGGTGCCCATTTTATATCTTTCATGAGAGCTGTCGTGAAATGGGGGTGATGAGTATTGTGAGATGTTTTTTACAAACAAGCTTGTGAATTCGTAATATAATAGCATTTTATTTTCTATAAGGATGTAACTCTATTAAAGAGAAAACGCACTTTTATCAGCAAATATTCATATTTTTTGCATGAGAGATTATTCGTAAAAAAAGGATGTTCTATGTGCCCACTTTATTTGATAAAGAAGATCAATAAAGTGAAGTTTTATATGTTCTGGATTTGAAGGCTCTTGGTATTTGATTGCTCTTGTCGAATTATTTTTATATCAACATTTATATCATTGATATGATGATTTGTATGAAATTTTAGGAAATCTTCAGTGGATTGAGTGAGGGGTGAATATTATGACTCATACTGTTCACGCTTTTTTATCTTGTAAATTTTTTATCATGGTAGAATAAAATGCTCTATGCATTAGAATTGTTCACGCCAGAAAGCGGGAATAAAAAGGACGAATATTGTTATGATTTCAAGGCGTCCAGCTAACATTAGAAAACTTAAAATCCATAAAGCATTATCGTTGATTGTAGAGAAATTACCAGCGGGGCCAATAATATCTCCAAAGCCTGGACCAACATTTGAAAGTGCGGTTAAGACCCCTGTAAAGGCAGAAGTAAAGTCAAGACCGGTTGTAAGCAAAAGTGCAGTGCCGATAATAAGGCAAAACATATAAAGACAGACAAAAAACAAAACGGCTTGTGCAACATCGTTTGATATATTTGAGTGATCGTAGCGCGCCTTTACAATGACATTAGGAGAAAGAAGTTTTTCTATATTTGTTTGTGTAATACGCCAAAGAATAATGAGGCGATTGATTTTCATGCCACCAGAAGTAGAACCAGCACATCCGCCTGTAAAAGAAACAATGAAGAAAATTCCAAGCGCAAACGGTCCCCAAAGTTGATAATCTTCAGCGCTGTAACCTGTGGTGCTAATAATGGATGAAAGGTGAAAAATGACATCAAGGAAAATCAAGTGGAACGCGCGATGATCATAAAACCGTAGCCATGCCGCTAAAGCAAAGCTGAAAAGGAGAACGATATGGAGAAAAACAATCACTTGTGGGTCAAGGAAGCGTTTGGAGTGTCCAGGAAGGACTAATTTAACATAAAGTACGAAGGGCAAAGCAGAAAGCAACATGAAGATTGTTGAAATAATTAAGATGGCTGGTTTATCTGAAAAATAACCAAAAGAAGCATCATGCGTTGAAAAACCAGCTGTTGCGACTGTACTCATTGCATGGTTAATGGCATCAAATAAATTCATGCCTGCAGCAAAATAAGAAAGCATACAAGCCAATGTGAGACCAACATAAGCGATGATAATTCCGTTAGCAATTTGGTTGATGCGAGGCAATATTTTTTCAGATTTATCAGATGATTCCATATGAAAAAGTCGTACGCCACCCACACGCAGTGAAGGCAAAAGTAAGAGGGCTAAACCGATAAAACCAATGCCCCCAATCCAGCATATAAGAGAACGCCATAACAAAATACTTCGCGATAAATTATCAAGATCAGAAAGGACTGTGGAGCCTGTTGTTGTAATTCCAGAAACAGATTCAAAAATGGCTCCTGCTAGAGAAATGGGAAGAGGAGAAAGATAAAGAGGTAAGGCACCTACGATGCTTCCTGTTAGCCAAAGACAAACAGTGAGCATAAAGCCAAGCCGTGCTGAAAAACGACAAGTAGCTCCCTTAGTTGCTAAAAGAATCAGCGTTGCTAACATGGTGGTTATGGCACAAGAATAGAGAAAGGTTATCCAATTACGATTGTTGTCGTGCAGATCCACAAAAATTGGCAAAAGCATTGCTCCTGCCATGATTAACGCAAAACGTGCACAGACATTGATAATAAACTGAAAAATGACCGTTCCCTATCTTTGTATCTCTTTTTATTATGGTTTTGTGCTCATAAGAATTTACGTTTTTCTCTTTATAGGATAAAGATTAATCCTTAACATTAGCATGCCTTGATGAATTGGTAATCAGACCTTTTCATAAAACTTGAAAATGAAGTACATATAACATAATCGAGGCTCTTGAAAAATATTTTTTTAAAAGGCTGCATTCCGTTATCATTTATAGAATAATTAAGTTATAATAAAGTGAAGGGGATTTAATGATACAATCGCATATTCGTCTGCTGATTATTGGCTCAGGTCCGGCTGGTTATACAGCGGCGATCTATGCAGCAAGAGCAATGCTTAAGCCGGTTTTGGTGACGGGCTTGCAGCAGGGTGGACAATTGACAATTACAACTGATGTTGAGAATTATCCAGGTTTTGCAGATCCCATTCAAGGACCGTGGTTGATGGAACAAATGGCGAAACAAGCTGAGAATATGGGGACAAAAATTGTCTATGATACAATTATAAAGGCTGATTTGTTGAAGTATCCTTTTGTCTTATATGGGGATTCAGGAACACAATATTCTTGTGATGCACTGATTATTGCAACAGGAGCTCAAGCGCGCTGGCTTGGTTTAGAAAGTGAACAAACCTTTATGGGCGGTGGTGTGTCCGCTTGTGCTACATGTGATGGCTTTTTTTACCGTGATAAGGACGTTATTGTCGTGGGAGGAGGAAATACCGCTGTTGAAGAAGCACTTTATTTATCGCATTTGGCTAAAAGTGTAAGCGTGGTTCATCGCCGAGATCATTTTCGGGCAGAAAAAATTTTGCAAGATAGGTTGCTTGCTTGCAAGAACGTACGTATCATTTGGGATCATGTGGTGGAAGAAATTGTGGGGCTGCCAGCACAGGGGCCAGTGGGCGCTGTTGTAACAGGGGCACGTCTGAAAAATGTTAAGACAGGTCACGAGATGACCGTGAATGCAGAGGGAATATTTATTGCTATAGGGCATGATCCTGCTGTTTCTCTGTTTGAAGGACAGCTGAAACAAAAACGAGGCGGCTATTTATGGACAGCACCGGACTCAACAGCAACAAGCATTGCTGGTGTTTTTGCTGCTGGGGATGTAACAGATGAAATATTCCGCCAAGCTGTAACAGCTGCGGGAAGAGGATGTATGGCAGCGTTGGAGGCAGAACGGTTTTTAGATATATCTAAGCGTTAGTAACTCATTGAGAACATAAAGAATCTAGAGGTAGAATTAATTGTGGCGCCACCGTTGGATTGGGATAAGTTAAGGGTTTTTCACGCTGCAGCAGAAGCGGGATCTTTTACGCATGCTGCTCAAAAGCTTCATTTATCTCAGTCAGCAGTTTCACGACAGGTTTCGGCTTTAGAACAAGAGGTTGGGGTATCCTTATTTCAACGTCATGCGCGTGGTTTGATTCTTACAGAACAGGGAGAAACTCTTTATCGTACAGCTCATGATGTTTTGATGAAGCTTGAAAGTGTACGTTTGCAACTAAGTGAAAGCTATGCAAAACCAACGGGGCACTTGCGTGTGACCTCGACCTTTGGAATGGGGGCAGGGTGGATTGCAGAGCGTATGCCAGAATTTCTTAGTCTTTATCCTGATATGCAGGTTCAGCTTTTGCTTTCCGATGAAGAGCTTGATTTGACAATGTGTCATGCGGATTGTGCTGTTCGCTTACATCAACCCCAACAACCTGATCTTATACAAAGAAAACTCTTTACAATTCATATGCATGTTTATGCTTCGGAAAAGTATATTGCAAATTATGGAAAGCCGGAAAAATTGTCTGATCTCGATGAGCATCGTATTATTTCGTTCGGTGAACCTGTCCCACCTTATTTGTCTGGTTTAAATTGGTTGGAAAAGGCTGGTAGAAGTGATGGATCATTGCGCGTTTCAGTTCTACAAATCAACAATATCATCTCAATAAAGAATGCGCTTATGCGTGATCTTGGGATTGCTGTGCTGCCTGATTATATCGTCAATAATGATGAGCATTTGGTGCGTCTTTTTCCTGATATGGTTGATATTCCTTCTTTTGATACTTTTTTTTGTTATCCTTATAATTTAAAGAATTTGGCAAGGTTAAATGCTTTTCGAGATTATATTTTTTTAAAAGCCCGTCAGTGGTCTTTTTAATGTTAATGCCTTAATTTATAAGGAATAATTAACTTTTTTACAATTTGAGACTCCCCTAATATTCTTTCGTTTTAAATTTGCCCATATTGAATCAATTAAAACTATTCGTTGCACATTAAAAGTGGATGGAGTCCGTGTGGAAAAATACTTTTGAAAAAAGGGATAAATGTTTTTTATGAATGCTAGCAAATGTGAGAGTTATTATATATTGAAAACTGGACAATCGTGTGATGGTGTAGCTTACATTTTTATATTTAATTAATAAAGAGTGGTACATGATGGAGACAAATTTAAAGCTATGTGTTTATTGCATAGCAGATACGCTTAAGTCTTTATTGTACTTTTTCTTATAAAATGACATAGAATGCTATCTCTTGATTATGTTGCCTCCCAGTGCATTTTCTTGAGTGTTCCCTTACGAAGATCTATCAGATTGATTTTATCTCTGAGGATTTTCCAAATTTGCCGGACGTATGTCCGGCTTTTTTTTATTTTTGAAAGAGCTCCTAGAAATTGCAATATATGGGAGGATGATAAGGAAAAAATTTCGAAACTTGTGGATATCCAACAATTTTTTAAGAATACTAAAATTCAATAAGGAGTTTGAGAGAGATTTATTCTGTTGTAGCATAAAAGTCTGTCTTTTAGGGGCGTGATATAAAATATTTAAAACTTTATACATTGAGGTGCTTTTTATTAGAGTGAGAGGTGAATATTTAAGGCAGGTCTTGTTCATAAAGCCTATGAAGTAAATCAAGTCGTTATTAGATAGAACTTAAAGGAAACTGGATTGTTTACATAACGACGGGAGGAGGCTTCTTCTTCATTTTAGGACGAAGAAGAAGCCGAGAAATAGAAAAGATTTGATTATAAGGGCAATTGTGTTTAAAAGTGCTCGATCTTTTTTAGAGTTATAAATTGAATAGAGAAAGCAGAATAGTTTTTTCATCTCTCATGATAATAAACCGATTCATTTATTTGATCGCTAGATTTTTTTGCTCTTTATCTACAGCCTCTATTGTTGTGTTTATTCATGGATATTTTTACTGAATCGATTGATTCAGACCATGATACAATTTCCGATATTTTCTCGGATATACTGACATTCGGCAAAAAAAACGATCACAAGAGATGATATTAAAAATTTTAAATTAAACTGTTGCAAAAGCGCTGTATACGTATACAAGCTTCTTCAAGTAATTCTTCTGATGTTGCATAAGAAATACGAAAAGCTGATCCAAGTCCAAAAGCAGATCCTTGGACGACAGCAACAGCTTCTGTTTCTAGAAGCGCTATGGCAAAGTCTTCATCATTCGTAATACATTGACCGTTGGGTGTTTTCTTTCCAATAAGTCCTGTGCAAGAGGGATAAACATAAAAAGCACCTTCGGGCGTTGGACAGTGAATGCCAGGAGCTTGGTTTAGCATGGAAACAACGAAATCACGGCGTGCTTGAAAAATACTTTTATTTTTAGCGATAAAGCTTTGTGGCCCATTGAGTGCTTCAACAGCAGCCCATTGTGAAATGACACTTGTTCCAGATGTTTGCTGACCTTGAATGGTATCCATAGCTTTAATTAATTCTTGTGGTCCCCCTGCATAGCCGATTCTCCATCCCGTCATCGCATAGGCTTTGGAAACACCATTCATTGTGAGTGTACGCTCATAAAGCGCTGGTTCTACTTGAGCTGGAGTAACAAAGGTAAAACCCTCATATGTGAGATGTTCATATATATCATCGGAAAGAATATAAACATGAGGATATTTTACTAAAACATCTGTGAGTTTTTTCAATTCATTATGTGTATAAGCGGCACCTGATGGATTTGAAGGAGAGTTAAAGATGAACCATTTGGTTTTGGGGGTAATGGCAGCTTCTAGCTCTTGTGGTTGGAGTTTATAAGAAAATTCGGCTTTTGTTTCTAAAAAGACAGGCGTACCACCGTTGAGTGCAACCATTTCTGGATAACTTACCCAATAAGGAGATGGAATGATGACTTCATCCCCTTTATTCAAAGTTGCCATCAATGCATTAAAGAGAATTTGTTTTCCACCGGTACCAACAATAATTTGCTCTGGTTCATAATTGAGATTATTTTCCCTTTTAAACTTTGCAGAAATTGCTTGGCGCAATTCTGGAATTCCAGATATGGGAGGGTATTTTGTTTCTCCTCTTCGAATAGCTTCAATGGCCGCGTTTTTGATGTTGTCTGGGGTATCAAAGTCTGGCTCTCCAGCGCTTAAAGCAATAACGTTGCGCCCTAATGTTTTTAAATGACGGGCTTTTTGGGAAGCAGCAATTGTTGCAGAAGGTTTGATACGAGACAGTTTGTCGGCAATAAAAGCCATAATTTTAAATCCTTATATTATATCAACAAATAGTTATTGCTTTAAGGATATTCTATAAGAGATTATATTGTATGCAATAAAAAACTTCCAAAATACTCTTACACGGGCTTTACATTCTTCTTTTTTGAGATTTTTACAAGATAATTTCTTCTTAGATTTTATGAAAGTTTTAGAGGAAGTATAAGGGAGGTTTGATAAATTGTGCAAAGGAGGTAAGCAGTCTTTTATTTTAACAAGGTAAAATGATGCTTTATACAAAATAAAAAATCTTCGTCGTTACAGACGAAGATTTTTAAATAAAATACTGCAGAATTTAAACTTTAAAGGGCAGCAAGGTTGCCAGCGGCAAATTTTCCTGAACGACGATCTTGAAGAACATCATAAGAAATTTTTTGCCCTTCATTAAGACTGTTTAGACCAGAACGCTCAACGGCAGAAATGTGTACAAATACATCTGCACTACCATCACTAGGCTGAATGAATCCGAAACCTTTTGTTGTATTAAACCACTTAACTGTTCCTGTAGACATAGGAAACTCCTTAGAATATATAATTATATTGAGTATTGAAGCTTTCATTCCTTCAATACGGTTGTAGATCGAAATTAGGTGGGAGAAGTTTCGTCAAAAGTGCAGATCGCACAGGAAAGAAAGTCACGTAACCGAAAATTCGATGAAACCTCTATAAAAGTCTTTAGAACAAAAAGCAAGTCTTAATCAATTTTTATATAAAAAAAATAAGAAAGCAGTGTACCTTTTGCTGAGTAGAAAAAATTCAACTGAAATAACTTTGTAGTGAACGTACTTCAAGGCGCCTTTTTTTGAGTGCTTTGATCGCTTCTACGACGGCTTCGGCTCCAGCTATTGTTGTATAATAGGGAACATTTTGCATGAGTGCTGCATAACGTAATGATTTTGAGTCTGAGATGGCACTGGCAGTGCTAGTTGTATTAAAAATCAATTGAATTTGGCGATTACGAATGGAATCTTCAATATGAGGATGCCCTTCTAGGACTTTGTTGATTTTTGTTGCTTCAACGTGGTGTTCGGTAAGAAATTTATGTGTTCCACTTGTGGCAACAACAGAAAAGCCAAGCTCAGTTAAACGTTTTACAGGATTTAAGATGCGTTTTTTATCTTCATCTCTTACAGAAACGAACAAAGTTCCCTCTTTAGGGAGTTTTACACCAGCTCCAAGTTGTGCTTTAGCAAAAGCAAGCGAAAATTCATAGTCAAGTCCCATAACTTCACCGGTTGAGCGCATTTCTGGACCAAGAAGTGTATCAACACCTGAAAAACGAGCAAAAGGAAACACTGCTTCCTTGACGGCAATATGTTGTTTTTTCTGCAAGGAAGGTAATCCACCATAAGCTTGAAGAGCATCATGAAGTGTTTCTCCTGCCATAATACGTGCAGCCATTTTAGCAATAGGGCGACCAATCGTTTTTGCAACAAATGGGACAGTACGTGAAGCACGGGGATTGACTTCTAAGACATAAATGGTGTCATCTTTTATAGCATATTGTACATTCATTAAGCCGCGAACATGAAGTGCTTGTGCTAATGCTTTGGTTTGGCGCTCTAATTCAGTAACTATTTTATTTGAGAGCGTACGGACTGGTAAAGAACATGCTGAATCACCAGAGTGGATACCAGCTTCTTCAATGTGTTCCATAATACCAACAATCAGTGTTTCGTTGCCATCACATAGACAATCAACGTCTACTTCAATTGCTTCTGTTAAATAGGTATCAAAGAGAAGCGGATTTTTACCAAGCAATATATTGATTTGTCCTGTTGTGTCGTTAGGATAACGGACTTTGATATCTTCTGAAATTAATTCTGGGACACTTTCAAGTAAATAATTTTGTAAGCTACGTTCATCACGGATAATTTGCATAGCACGTCCTCCTAAAACATAAGAGGGACGTACAACCAATGGGAAGCCTAGTTCGTGGGCAATGAGGCGTGCTTGTTCGATGGAGTGAGCAATACCATTTTGAGGTTGTGTTAAGTTAAGTTTAAATAACAGTTTTTGAAAGCGATCTCTATCTTCTGCTAAGTCGATAGCGTCAGGTGAAGTACCCAAGATGGGAATGTTGTGTTTTTCTAGAGCGCTTGCCAATTTCAAGGGTGTTTGTCCGCCAAATTGGACGATGACTCCAACCAAATCTCCTTTTTCCTGTTCTGCTTCTAAAATAGCGATAACATCTTCTGTTGTTAAAGATTCAAAGTAAAGGCGATCAGAGGTATCATAGTCGGTTGAAACTGTTTCAGGATTACAGTTAATCATAATCGCTTCAAAGCCTGCATCACGCAGTGCAAAAGCAGCGTGGCAGCAACAGTAATCAAATTCAATACCTTGCCCAATGCGGTTTGGTCCACCGCCTAAAATAGCAATTTTTTTGCGTTCAGAAATGTGTGCTTCCGAGTGCTCTATACCTGCAAAGGGAACTTCATATGTTGAATACATATAGGCTGTAGGAGAAGAAAATTCAGCGGCACAAGTGTCAATCCGTTTGAAGACGTGTTTAACATTCAGTGATTTGCGTAAAGCTGCGATATCATCGGGTTCTTTTCCAGTAAGGGAGGCTAATCGCGCATCTGAAAATCCCATAGCTTTTAACATACGTAAGTTATCTGCGTCTTGGGGTAATCCATGAACGCGGATACGCTGCTCCATTTCAATGATGGAGGCTATTTGTTCTAAAAACCACGGATCAATTTTGCTAATTTGGTGAATCTCATCTAAGGGTAAGCCTGTGCGCATGGCTTGAGCAATATAGCGTAGACGATCAGGGCTTGGTATTGCAATGGCGGAGCGTATAGAACTTTTTTCATCACCTTCAGCATGCTCTGGAATAACAATTTCATCAAGACCCGTAAGTCCTGTTTCAAGTCCACGGAGTGCTTTTTGTAACGATTCTTGAAAAGTGCGTCCAATTGCCATGACTTCTCCTACAGATTTCATCGCAGTTGTGAGGACAGGTGATGAACCGGGAAATTTTTCGAAAGCAAAACGAGGAATTTTTGTCACAATATAGTCAATAGAAGGTTCAAATGATGCTGGTGTTGCACCACCCGTTATATCATTTTTTAATTCATCAAGAGTATAACCAACAGCCAGTTTAGCGGCTACTTTGGCAATGGGAAACCCCGTTGCTTTTGAGGCAAGCGCTGAAGAGCGAGAAACACGTGGATTCATTTCAATAACAATGAGGCGCCCATTTTCAGGATTGACAGCAAACTGTACATTGGATCCCCCCGTTTCAACACCAATTTCACGCAAAACAGCAATCGAAGCATTACGCATACATTGATATTCTTTATCTGTTAAGGTGAGAGCAGGCGCTACAGTGATCGAATCACCGGTATGAATCCCCATTGGATCAATGTTTTCAATAGAACAAACAATGATACAGTTGTCGTTCTTATCACGAACAACTTCCATCTCATATTCTTTCCACCCTAAAACACTTTCTTCAATTAAAACTTCAGTTGTAGGCGAAGCTTCAAGACCGCGTTCGATAATTTCATAAAATTCAGAACGATTGTAAGCGATTCCACCACCGGTTCCACCAAGGGTAAATGAAGGACGAATAATAGCTGGAAGTCCAACAACATCAAGAGCTTGAACTGCTTTTGCTGTTGCATGGGCGATATAATGTTGTTTGCGATCAGTTTCGGTATGTCGCCAGTTGCGCTCAAGTTCTTCGAGTGCTTTGTCAAGTGCAGCACCAGAAAGTTTTGCTTTAAGTTCAGCACGCGTTTTTGCGTGCTGTCGGCGATTTTCTTCTTTTAGTTCTGTTGCATTGGCTAACATAGAGCGTGGCGTTTCCAAACCGATTTTTGCCATCGCTTGGCGGAATAAAGCACGATCTTCAGCTTTATCAATAGCATCAGCATTGGCCCCTATCATTTCAACATGATAGCGGTCTAAAATACCCATACGCTTTAATGATAAAGCAGTGTTGAGGGCTGTTTGTCCTCCCATAGTGGGCAAAAGGGCATCGGGACGTTCGTGGGCAATAATTTTGGCAACTATTTCAGGAGTAATGGGCTCTATATAAGTTGCATCAGCTAGATCTGGATCTGTCATAATCGTGGCAGGATTAGAATTTACCAAAATAATTCGATAACCTTCTTCTTTTAATGCTTTACAGGCTTGTGTGCCTGAATAATCAAATTCACATGCCTGACCAATGATAATAGGTCCTGCTCCGATGATAAGAATAGATTTTATATCTGTGCGTTTGGGCATGGCTTTTTCCTATGACAAATATCTGTGCGCGATTGTTGCGGGTAAAATATTTCAGTTCTGAGGCTACAGTCATTTTATAAGTTAAGTGACAAAGAAAGTAAGCACTAAAATACCTTTTCCATGCTTTTTTTCATAAAATTGAAGATAAATTTCTTTTTTGAGCTGAGTCATCTCGTAAGTATATCAAAAGTATGATCTTTGATAAAAAAATAATAGTAGTACTCCAACAAATTAGAATATTTAAGCATACTGTGGAGAATAAAAGCCGGAACATCTTTTCAGTCCATTGCCGGCACATTTTGTGTTTTATGACGTTGTTTTCCTAAAGAGAGGGCGCGCACTTTTTCTGTTGCTTGTAAAACATAAGCCACTATTGATGGTTCGATGGGATTTCGTAAAATAAAATGGGAAGTTTATCTTGTTGTTCCGTAAAATACTGCCGTTTAGAGCTGTGATATAAGGTATGAAAATTTACCACATTAAGGTGTTTTTTGTTAGAGTATATGATAGAATTCAGGGCGGGATTTGTTTTTAGAGAGCTTGTGAAATAAACCATATGAAATGGTCTTATTTGGAATCTGTTATATAAAAAGCAAGATTGTTGATAGATCTGTTCTGGTCGAATTTTCCGTTTTAGGGTAGGAAGAAAGTCAATTGATGTATATTTCCATTTCATAAAAGGGTGAGAGTGTATTTTAATACAATGGCTAAGGAGATAATTTCAGAATGATTTTGTTTGCTGTTAAAAGATAGTGAATACTCTCTCTTTACTTTATGGATGATGTTCAAAAATATTTAAAAATATAAAGAAGGCTAAAATGCTGAACATTTCCCAAACGAGAATATTCTGTCTGAAAGATGTATCAATAGGAAAGCTTTTGGTGGCTAGGTCTCAAAAAGGGATTTGTTATATAGCGTTAGGAGATACTATAGAACAATTATTACAGGAGTTTACGATACGATTTGGCAATGCACAACAAGTTGTAGGTGACAATACATTTAAGAGAGAAGTTGCTCATATTATAGCTATGATAGAAACACCTAAGTTGGTCAAAAAATATAATTTTCCCTTAGATATAAATGGTACAGTTTTTCAACGACAAGTATGGGCAGTATTATGTGATATACCATGTGGTGAAACAATTTCATATGAAGTCTTAGCATGCCGTATTGGTATACCGAACGCTTTTCGTGCCGTTGCTAATGCGTGTGCACGTAACGAATTGGCTGTTATCATTCCGTGTCATCGTGTTGTGCGTAAAAATGGTTTTATTTCAGGGTATCGTTGGGGATCCAAACGGAAACAGATTTTGCTACAACGAGAACAAAATGGAGGAATTTAATTTTGTGTGATGGGCATTATAATCGTTACAGTTGTCCCTTTCATTTCTTTTGAGGTAATTTCAAGTTTTCCTTTGTGGAGTTCTAGCAAGGAGCGTGAAATGGCTAAGCCAAGACCTGAGCCCGTGTGAGATTTAGTAAGCTGATTTTCAACTTGTTCAAAAGGTTGCCCAAGTTTTTTAATTGCTGATTGGGGAATACCAACACCTGTATCTGTAATTTTAAAAATAAGGTTGTTTTTTTTCTTGAAAGCGCAAACATCAATATTTCCGCCAGAAGGCGTAAATTTAACGGCATTAGAGATGAGATTAAGGAAAATCTGTTTCATAGCACGACCATCAACTTCAGCATGAAGTTCTGGCGTAATGTTTGTTGTAACAACAATATTTTTTTCTTGAGCTTGAGGCGTTAGTGTTCGTACTGCTTCACTAATGATGGGCTCAAGATCGGTATTTTTACAATCAAGCGAAAATCTTCCAGCTTCAATTTTTGACATATCAAGGATGTCATTGATAAGGGTTAGAAGATGGGTTCCCGAATTGTAAATATCATGCATATATTCCTTATAGCGTTGTGAGCCAAGAGGTCCAAAAGTCGATTGCAACATGATATCTGAAAAGCCGAGAATAGCGTTAAGAGGAGTGCGCAATTCATGGGACATATTAGCCAAAAACTCTGATTTAGCTTTGTTAGCACTTTCAGCACGCTCTTTTTCTGCCTTGAGACTTTTATTAAGTTTTTCAACTTCTGAGGCACGTTGTTGAGCACTTCCTCGAGCACGTTTGAGTTCTTGAATAAAAGAAAAAAGACGCCTTTCACTGTCTTCAAATTTTTCCTGTTGTTGTTTAAGCTCAGAAATGTCAGTACCAATACAAACCAATCCTCCGTCTTGGGTCCGCCGTTCGTTAATTTTGAGCCAACAACCATCTGCCGTTTGGCGAATACTGGTTAAGTTACCAGTACCATCATCTTTAAGGGGATATTCACTGATAGCAGGGCGTGCCATGGCTTCGACGGTTGCACGTTGGATACCGGATTGTAGAATTTGTTTAGGAATAGCAGCATATTCGCAAAATTTGCTGTTGGACATGACTAAACGTCCTTCTGAATCCCACAAGACGAAAGATTCTGAAATGTTTTCAATTGCATCACGGATACGAAGGTCGGCTTGCGCTGTTTGTTCAGCCAATTGTTGCTGTTCACTAATATCGAAGGAAATACCAACCAAATGGGGTTCTTCTTCTTCAGTAACTTCAGCACGAATGCGCATCCAGACATAATGGCCATCGGCATGACGCATGGGAACGTTAATATCGATATGCTTTTTTTTACCGCTCATTAATTCCTGAGCAAGATCAAAAAAATTCGCATCATTTGGATTGATAATGGCGCTAATTTGGGAAATTGAGAGCAATGCATCTTGAGGGACATAGCCCAGCATTTCATACATTGCTCGTGACCAGTAGACGCGTCCACTTGCCATATTCCAATCCCATAGTCCACAGCGTCCACGCATCATTGCCATATCAATACGGTTTTGAATTTTTTCTGAGACAAGATCCGTTTTGCGTGCTCGTACAATTTGGTTGTAATAAGCATAAAGAAGAGCGAGGATAACGCCACTAGTTCCAATGAACAGGGTTATATTTAACGAGAGAATTTTCCGCCATTCCATGGCGCTATCTTGCATTTTTTCGCTAATGAATACGCCATATTGCCCATTTTCTGTTTGCTGAAATGAAGCAAGAGCAGGGGCATCTTTTCCTATTGTGATTTTCATAATTCCAACGTGCTGTCCAAGAGATTGTAAAGCAATGCTGTCAGAGATAAAATCTTGCAAAGGTTTTCCTAAAGAAATCTCTGAACTGGATGAAGCTAAGACATTTCCTTTTTGATCAATAATGGCGATCAGAGTGCTAGGATTAATAAGATCTTGATTACGAAAAGTGGTGAGGATATTTTGCAAATGACTATGAGAAAGGGCAGAGACTTTTCCTTTCTGAGAAACAGCCAGTAAGTCATGATTAATTGTATTGGTAATATGAGAAGCTAAGAGAGTGATGGTAGAACGCGTGTTCTTATCAATCGTGTTACGCCAATCATAGAGTGATATAAAACGAATTGATGCAAGTACAATAAGAAATGCTAAAATAACAAACGGAAGCGAGCGACGCAACCAAGGTTCAATAAAGAGAAGCTTTTGATAGGCGGAGCCAGAAAGCAGATGAATACGTTTTTTCTGCGCTTTATGACTTGGAGCGCTCGATTTTGAATCAGTATACACCTCCGTTGGCGCATGATATGCGTCCAATTTAGCCATTTCCAGTTCCTTTAATTATGGAATAATGTGATTTAAAAACTGCTTCGATATTCATAGTAACCCCATCGAGTGCAATGAATCAAAACAGGAGTCTTCTGTCCAGTCTTTTTTTTAAAAAAAATAATTTTACTTCTATGAACTTGGAATATGAAAAGGAAAAGGCACTTTAAACATGATCTATAAACAGGCTTAGATTGCCTGTTTATAGATTTAATGATGATCGAATAGTCTGTAGAATTTATTTAAAAAATATTATAGAATATTGATTTAAAATAATTTTTCGTTTCAAGTGAGCAGACGGTTGATAATATCAGCGACATCGCTTGATAATTTTGGCGCAGCAGCAATTGTTTTTAATTCAGTTTCAAGTTTTTGTTGTCGAATGGGTTCTAATTGTCGCCAAGAGCGCATCGTCGTTAATAATCGTGAAGCGAGCTGTGGATTTTTTTTGTCAATTTCCAAAATGATTTGGCAAAGAAAATGATAAGATGCTCCATCCATCCTGTTAAAGCCCGTGAGATTGTTAGAGGCAAAGACACCGATTAGGGAACGCACACGATTGGGATTGTCTTTTGAAAATAGCGGGTGTTGCATGAGCTTTTGAACATTCTCGAGCGTTGATGCCCCTGCAACCATTGCTTGAATGGAGAACCATTTATCCATGACCAAAGGATCATGGTGATAGCGGTTTTCAAAATCATTTAAGGCATTTTGCGCCTGCTCACTTTCATTAAAACGCTTCACGAGAACAGCGATACTAGCCATACGGTCAGTCATATTATCAGCTGTTGCATATTGTGCGGCAGCACGATTTGGATTGGCCTCAGTAATGGAAAGATAATCCAGTATTATATTCTTTAATGCTCGCTTTCCAGCTTGTACAGTGTTTGATGAATAGGGCTCTTTGGTTTGCATTTGCCCATAAAATTTTGTGAAGAGCCCTTGATGTGTATGTGCGAGCGAAGCTAAAAACTGATTGCGCACATGATGAATACGCTCTGGGTCAACATTTTTACCAAGTGTATGGGCAAGTTCAACTTCGCTCGGTAAACTTAAACAAAATGCACGAAACTCAGGTTCAAGACTTTCATCTGTAATGATAGCTTCAATCAATTTTATCAAAGCAGAGGGCATCCCCTCTTTTGCTTTTGTTTCATCTTGAATGCTTTGAATCAAAGCTTGCGTCATTAAATGATTAAGAGATTGCCAGCGATTGATGTGATTGTCATCATGTTGTGCAAGAAAAATAAGTTCGCTTTCATTGAATGGAGTTTGTAGATTGATTGGCGCAGAGAAGTCTCTAAGCAGTGATAAAACAGGTTTTTCACGCAGACCCTTTAATGTAAACGTTTGGTTTTCCTTGGATAAAAGCATAACGTTTGATTGAATATCTGTATCCGCTTCATAGGTGAGGTTTTCTCCATTAGGTCCTAACAAGCCAAATAATATAGGGATAAGCATGGGCTTTTTTGTATTTTGTTGTGGGGTTGCCGGAATATGTTGCTTTGCATGAATTGTTAAAACACCATCGCTATAATGACTATCGATTTCTACATTTGGTGTTCCAGCTTGTTCATACCACAACATGAATTGGGAAAAGTCTTGACCAGATACTTCAGCAAAACAGGTGATAAAATCTTCAATTGTACAAGCTTGTCCATCATGACGTTGAAAATAAAGATCAGTACCTTTACGAAACAGAGAGGGTCCTAAAATAGTCCGTATCATGCGAACAACCTCAGCACCTTTTTCATAAACAGTTGTGGTGTAAAAATTGTTAATTTGGCTATATTGACGAGGACGTACAGGATGAGCGAGGGGACCAGCGTCTTCGGCAAATTGAGTAGCTTTTAATGTTTTTATATTTTCAATTCGCTGTAGGCTGCGTACATTTTGATCTGATGAAAATTCCTGATCACGATAAACAGTGAATCCTTCTTTTAAACAGAGTTGAAACCAATCGCGACAGGTAATACGATTACCGCTCCAATTATGGAAATATTCATGTGCAATGACACGTTCAACATTTCTATAATCTTGATCGGTTGCTGTTTCAGGATCTGCGAGAACATATTTATCATTAAAAACGTTAAGTCCCTTGTTTTCCATTGCTCCCATGTTAAAGTCGGACACAGCAACAATATTGAAAACATCAAGATCATATTCGCGCCCAAAACATTGTTCATCCCAACGCATGGAACGTTTAAGAGCATCCATTGCATAGGTTGCGCGTTTGGTTTTTCCTTTTTCCACATAGATACCAAGCTCGATACGTCGTCCAGATACAGTTGTAAAATGATCTTCTAACTTATCAAGATCTCCACCTACTAAAGCAAAGAGATAAGATGGTTTGGGATAAGGATCTTCCCAAATGGCAAAATGGCGATTATTCTCTAAAGTTCCTGTTTCCACTAGATTACCATTTGAAAGCAAGATTGGGATTGTTTGGGAATCTGCTTCAATTTTCACTCTATAGGTAGAAAGAACATCTGGGCGGTCGTAAAAATAAGTAATACGACGAAAGCCTTCCGATTCGCATTGTGTGCAATAAACACCATTTGAAAGATAAAGGCCCATAAGTTGGCGGTTGCTTTCAGGATTCAGTTCCGTAACCAATTTCAATGTAAAAGGAGCCGCTGGTGGGTTTGTAATTTCTAAACGTGAAGGCGTCACTTTATAAGTGTTTGGGGCTAACGTCTCACCATTGATAGAAACGGAAATTAAAGTAAGATCATCACCAGAAAGAACAAGAGGTGTTAATTCTTTTGTATTGTGACGGGGTTCAATAGACAATATGGCTGTAACATAGGTTTTTGTTGGTGCCAATTGGAAGGAAAGTTGTGTTTTAGGGATAGCGTAAGGGGTTGGCTGATAGTCTTCCAAACGATAAATAGATGTTGTTGGCTGTTCCATAGTTTTTCCCATTCGTATTTTAAGAGTTAAAGAAGGTGTTTAATTTTAGAGTCAAAGAAGATTACAGAATTACAAAAGGCTATCGAGGCGATTTTTTACTTCTAAGAAGTCTGTCCATGTAAGTTTTTTTTGACTAGGGGTTCGGAGAAGGTAGGCAGGGTGGAAAGTTGGCATAACAGGTATTTTTATATTATCCTCACTTTCATAAATATGCCATTTCCCTCGTGTTCGGATAATCCCATTTTGAGATCCCGTAAGAAACTGTGCAGCAATGCCTCCCAGTGCTATAAGTACACGAGGACGCGCTAAATAAATGTGCCGTTCAATAAAAGGGCGGCACAAGGCAACTTCTCTTGGTGTTGGTGTACGATTTCCTGGTGGACGCCAAGGAATAGTGTTGGCAATGTAAACATTATTTCTTGTTAAGCCAATTGATGCGAGGATTTTATTAAGCAACATCCCTGCTTTTCCCACAAAAGGAATTCCTTGTATATCCTCTTCTCGTCCTGGTGCTTCGCCTATAAGCATCAGGGGGCTTCCTGCTGTTCCATCTGAAAAGCAGGTATTTTTTGCTGTCAATTTTAGTGAACAGCCATTAAATGCGAGGAGCGCAGATTTTAATTCATCAAGTGTTTTTGCATTGTTTGCACTCTCTATAGCTGTGGGTTCATTTTGTATAGCCCCCCTAGAGTTATGCAGCGGACGATGATCTGATTTTACGGTGGGAGATGTTTGTTGATTATGAGAAATGTTCACGACAGATATTAATTTGCTCTCTGAACAAGCAGACTGCTTAAAACGATTAATAGGGAAATTTGTCAGAACAGCATCCGCACCACTTTCTTTATAAAAGTTTAAGAGTTCTTCATAGGAAATTGAGCACGGCGTTTGATTTAACATTTTATTTTTTCTAATGATCTAGCAACTATAGATCAAACAAAATTATCCTTCAAGTTTTATAAATGTATTCGCTAGCCATTAATGTACAAGAACGCTGATAGGATTCTCTCTTTTCACAAAAAAGGCAAATCGTAAAATGCGAGTGTTCGCGATTATATACATCTTTAAATGTACAATTTGTTTAAATTACGCTATTTTAAATTTTTAAACAGACTAAGCTCTTTATAATAAAAGAATTCTCTACTGAATGCAAGTGGTATGATAACATTTTTGATCATTATATTCTATATTTAATAATTAATGAAAGTGATTTTTGTAGTATTTTATTTGTAATAATTAAGTATAAATTTTTTATTATTATATTTTTATCTTTTTTTTTAATAATTTTTATTAAAAATATTAAATATATTAATGAGATATATAAATATTACTTTTATATGAGAAAATATTAGATATATGAGAAAATACTAAGACTTTACAAACTGTTTTTGCAATGGGTTAAAAGCAATGTGTAGATATATGCTTTTGCTTTTTTTACAGCTGAAATGAGAGGTTCATTTAATGCTAAATGCGCAGCAATAGCGCTTGAGAGAATGCAACCTGTTCCTCGCATTGTTCCTTTTAAACGTGGCGTAGAAATATTTATGACTTCAGTTTTGTCAATGAAGCTATCAATTGCAAGAGGACCCTCTGCATGTCCCCCTTTTACTAAAATAGATCGAGCTCCCAATGACAAAAGTTTTTTTGCTTGTTGTATTGCTTGCTCATCATGAGATGCCAATGGACTTTGGCTAAGAAGAGCAAGTTCTTCTCTATTCGGTGTTAAAAGAGTAACATGAGAAAGCAGTTTATCGATCATCGTGTCGATGATTGCTTCCGTTGTTAGTTTTCCTCCTGATGAAGCGACAAGTACGGGGTCCAAAATAACTGGAACATGGGGATAGTCTTTGAGTACGTTACAGATTGCTGTTATAATTGCTTTTGTACCCATCATACCGATTTTTATTGCGCTTATTGGATTTGCTTCTAGGGCAGCACGCATTTGCGCAGCGACGAGGTCTTCACGCATTGGAATGATTTCGGCAACGCGATTATCATCTTGTACGTTAACACAAGTGATTGCCAAATTTGCTTTTATTTGAAAATGTGCAGCGGTTTCTATATCACGAACAATACCGGCACCTCCTGTTGGATCCGTGCCTGCAACAATAAGAATGGAAGGTATCAACGCCATGTTTGTGTCACTTTTATCCACTGTTGGACACGTTCTTCAGGTTTTTTATGGAGGATAATATCAGTCACAACAGCAGCACTATTTGCTCCCGCTTTTAAAACACCAACTGCGCGTTCTGGTGTTAAACCACCAATACCCACCAAAGGTAAAGCACCAATCCGCTTTCTCCATTGTTTGATTTTTTCTAGTCCTTGCGGCATCCATTTCATTTTTTTTAAGATTGTCGGATAAATAGGACCAAGTGCAATATACTCAGGATTAACAGAGAGTGCGATATCCAATTCATGTTCATCATGTGTACTAAGACCAACTTTTATACCACTTTTACGAATTGCGTGAAGATCAGCATTGCTTAGGTCTTCTTGTCCCAGATGAATAAAATTGCACTTTTCATCAATTGCTATTTCCCAATGATCATTAATAATTAATTGTGCTCCCAATTTATTGCATATGTTTTTTGCGCGCTTGATATGTTGACGGATTATTTGTTGATTTTCATGTTTCATACGCAATTGTACGAGCTTGATGCCAAGAGGGAGCAAACGTTCAATCCAATCAGCGTTATCAACGATGAGGTAAAATGGATCCAGTTTCATGAAAATACTGCTTTTCCAATGACTGGCGTTGAAGGGACTGCTACATTGCGTGCTTCGATCATGCCAGCTTTATATCCCATACGTCCTGCTTGAACAGCTTTAGAAAATGCTTCAGCCATTAAGACAGGATCACCTGCTTTAGCAACTGCGGTATTAAGCAGTACTGCATCATAACCGAGTTCCATCGCAATGGCGGCATGTGATGGGCGTCCAATGCCGGCATCAATAACAAGAGTAGCGTCAGGAAGGTAAGCACGGATAGAACGCAATCCATCAGTATTATGAGGTCCTTTGGCAGAACCAATAGGAGCACACCAAGGCATAATAACACGGCAACCAATGTCGAAAAGTTTTTCAGCAACAATGAGATCATCCGTTGTGTAAGCAAAAATTTTGAAACCTTCATTGTTTAAAATTTGCGCTGCTTCGATTAAGGAAAAAATATTTGGCTGTAAGGTGTCTGGGTTTCCTATCACTTCGAGTTTAATCCAAGCTGTTTTAAAGAGATCTCTTGCTAATTGCGCTGTGGTTACGGCCTCTTTAACAGTATAACAACCAGCAGTATTAGGAAGCACTGTTACCCCAAGTTCTTGAAGAAATTGCCAAAATTGTCCACCTTGTTTTCCACCTGCCGTTTCACGACGCAAGGAAACAGTCACAATTTCCGTATTCGATTTATGAATAGCATCACGAAGAATTGCTGGTGAAGGATATTGCGCTGTACCTAATAGAAGACGGGAAGAGAATTGTCGTCCATAAAGATTCAGCATAATTTTAGCCTCCTTGCATTGGGCTTAAAATTTCAATTTTATCTCCTTCATGCAAGACAAATTGGCTTCGTGCATCTATGGAAACAACTTCAGCGTTAACAGCGGTTGCAAGCCAATTTCCTTCATACCCCAATTCTTCAAGTAAGAGACCGAGAGTCATAACTTCTGTTTGGACTGTTTCACCATTAACAAATATTTGCATGCTTTATTCCAATGCCAATTTCATTGCTCGTTTTGCCATTTCTGGAGACAAAAGAAAACCATGTCTATAAAATCCATTAATAGAAATACAATTACCATCTTTATGCACAGAAGGGAAGTTATCAGGATAACATGGACGAACACCAACGCCAGATTCAATAATTTCTGCTTCAGCAAAAGCAGGATGTAAAGTATAAGCCGCGTTGAGCAGTTCCATCATTGATCTCACTGAGATTGCACCATCAAAGTTACTTTCAATCATTGTTGCACCAATCATAAAAATATTATCTTGTCGAGGTACAATATAGAGAGGAAACCGTGGATGAAGAAGACGAATTGGACGCAAAATTTTAATATCGGTGCAGCGCACGAGAAGCATTTCGCCGCGCACGCCCCGTATATTTTTATCTTTTCCTAAACGTGCTATTCCTGTTGCATCAATAACAATATCAAAATTTGTTTCAGCCGTCTCTACATCAACAAAACACGCTCCATTGTTGAGAAGCTTTTCTTTTAAAGCCATAAGTGCTTTGCGAGGATCAATATGGGCTTCATTTTCATAAAAGAGCGCACAGTTAAAA
The DNA here is from genome assembly GCF_042194175.1 of Bartonella sp. MR168JLCBS. NCBI lineage: Bacteria > Pseudomonadati > Pseudomonadota > Alphaproteobacteria > Hyphomicrobiales > Bartonellaceae > Bartonella > Bartonella sp. MR168JLCBS. Next base: position 220,664 of record NZ_JBHIMP010000002.1, read on the forward strand.
CGTTCCGCAAGATCTGGTTCAAGATGAGCTATTTCTATATTATCTATGGTTTTGTGATTATGCGTGCGTCCAGAAAACCGTTCAAGCTCTCCTCTATCTCGTGTAGGTGCAACCACTAAAGTGCCTTTTTGTATGACAAGGTTGGGAAGCGTTTTACGCCACCACTGTATAGCTTGTATACCAAGATCTTCAACAATCTGTTCCGCATTTTCTTTCTCACAGTAAGGTGCGAGCATTCCTCCTGCATACCAACTAGCACTTCCTATAGGAGAATGAGGGGGAGCTGATATAGTAACAGAAACACCTTTTTGCTGTAACATAAAGGCAACCGTTAAGCCGCCTACACCTGCACCTTTGATAAGAATGTTCTTCAACTGTTTACTTTCTCTTTTTGAGGAGGAACAATTTCCATATAAAGGTCGCCATTTTTCTGATATTTCTCGGCCATGGCGATCATACCTTCCCCTTTTGTTTTTCTTATTGCTGCTGCCTCACGAATATCATGAGAAATACGCATAGAACAGAATTTTGGTCCACACATGGAACAAAAATGTACCAATTTATGGGCTTCTTTAGGCATTGTCTCATCATGAAAGGCACTGGCTGTTTCCGGATCAAGAGAAAGGTTGAATTGATCATGCCATCTAAAATCAAATCGTGCACGCGAAAGAGCATTATCGCGCAATTGTGCTCTAGGCAAACCTTTGGCAAGGTCAGCGGCATGAGCAGCAATTTTATAAGTGATCACACCAGTTTTTACGTCATTCCTATCGGGGAGTCCTAGGTGTTCTTTAGGTGTTACATAACACAACATAGCTGTTCCAAACCATCCAATCATAGCGGCACCAATTGCTGATGTAATATGATCATAACCAGGAGCAATGTCGGTTGTAAGAGGTCCCAAAGTATAAAAAGGCGCCTCGTGACAGAGATCTAATTGTTGCTCCATATTTTCTTTAATTTTGTGCATTGGGACATGCCCAGGACCTTCAATCATAACCTGTACATCTTTTTCCCAAGCAATTTTTGTCAATTCTCCCAAAGTTTTAAGCTCTGCAAATTGGGCTTCATCATTGGCATCGGCAATAGAGCCAGGGCGCAATCCATCCCCCAAGGAAAGAGAGATGTCATACGTGCGTGCAATATCACAAATTTCATCAAAATGTTCATAAAGAAAACTTTCTTTGTGATGATGCAAGCACCATTTTGCCATAATAGAACCACCTCGTGAAACAATACCTGTTACCCGATCAACGGTTAAAGGGATAAAAGGTAATCTTAATCCCGCATGAATGGTAAAATAATCAACACCTTGCTCTGCTTGTTCAATAAGGGTATCACGGAAAATATCCCATGTTAAGTTTTCGGCAATACCCTGTACTTTTTCGAGTGCTTGATAAAGTGGAACAGTCCCAATGGGAACAGGGGCATTTCGAATAATCCACTCACGAATATTATGAATATTTCGACCTGTTGAGAGATCCATAACTGTATCTGCTCCCCAGCGAATGGCCCAAACCATTTTATCAACTTCTTCTTCCATAGATGAAGTCACTGCTGAATTGCCAATATTGGCATTAATTTTAACACGAAAATTACGCCCAATAATCATGGGTTCGCACTCTGGATGATTAATGTTTTGTGGAATAATGGCGCGTCCACAAGCAATTTCATTGCGAACAAATTCGGCAGTATAAATTTCTGGTATTGATCCAGAAAATGTTTCATTTGATGGTACATTCTGCCGTTCTTTTACTGCTAATCCTTCATTTTCTCGTATAGCCACATATTCCATTTCCGCTGTAATAATGCCTGCGCGCGCATAAGCCATTTGTGTAATTGCTTTGCCATTTTTTGCTCGTAAAATGGGACGTTTTTGTTTAAATGTTGGTGTAAGGTTTTTATCAGAAGCCAATCCATTATCTTCAGGTTTTACTAATCGTGCAGGATAAGTTTCAGTATCATCCCGCTTAGAGAGCCAAGGCAAGCTAATTGCTGGCAAGCCTTTTGTAATATCAATGATCATATCTTTATCTGTGTAGGGGCCAGAAGTATCGTAAACGTTTAAAGGTTTCTCACCACTGCCATCAGTCAGTGAAATTTCACGCAATGGTACGCGCACATCAGAAAAGATAGGACTTTGTTGATAAATTTTGCGTGAAGCGGGAAAGGGGCTACAACTAATTGATGGAGTATTTTTCTGCACAAACTTTTTCCTTATAGACACAGAGTTCAAAAATAGGTTACGATGTTAATGGGGATGTATTCAAATTATCAATCACGAGTATTCGGATGAATAGGAATAGTATTGCTTTATAGCAAAGCAAACCCAATAAAGATCAAGAAAATTTATTTTGAAAAATTGATACAATATCTATTCTCATATTTGCATGCCTCCTCCCACTTAAAGTATTTTTGCTAATACGAATATGGTTGGCTTAAATATCTATATTGTCAATCATAAAAATATATTTAAACGATTTTGGTGTGTTTTTTAAGAGTGAAAATAGATATTATGAAGTGATAAACTGTGATATTGAAGCTTTTATAAACAAGAATAAAGTTAAAAACGGATTATCAAGGAAAAAGTAGATAGTTTATAGCTCTGATTGAGATTTTTTCATATTAAAATAATAACTCAGAATACTATAAGATTCTCTCATCATACATCTTTTCATATAAAATCACTTCCTTGCACGTCATAAGTGGGAGCATATGGGGCAAAATACTTGAAGAAAGGAAGCCAAAAGTCATTCATGAACATTCTCAGATGCGAGGACTATCGCAATGTGGGGGCCAACAAAATGTATGATGGGTTCCAGCTTGTATCTTCAAAAGCTTAAAGATGATGATCTGTAATAGCTTATCATTGTATCATTGACGTGCGCTGTCGTAAAATGAACGGAGTATATTTTAAGCAATATTTCTTTAATAAAGTGCGTGATATGCAATATCATTATATTTTGTGTGGGGCATTCTATTTTTCATGAGGGGATGTTCCCATTAAGAGTGCGATAAACAAAAGCGTGAAACAATACCTAATCTTTATTATTAAAAATAATATTGCCTTGAATGTTTTAAAAATCGTAAAGCGGAATTAAAAAATGATGATGAAAATGAACAAAGGCTTTTCATCTTGAAATTTCATCAACACTTTTAAAGAGTTGGAAGAGAGAGGAAAGAAAAAGGATGTATCTCAGCATAAAGTACTACGTAAATTCATTAATTAGTTTGCAATAGAAATGCGCACAAAGCGCTGTGTTTTAGCTTAAGACGAGGCAAAAATTCATTTTCTGAGACATAAAGCTCTTTGTTTTCAAGGTAAAGTTATTCAATAGTCATGTGATATCATGCAACAATATTACAGATAAAAAATCATTAATTATATACAAAAAGCTTTCTAATTATAACGAAGTGCTCTTATTATTATAATAGAACAAGAGAAAAATTGAGTAAATTTTCATCAAAAAAATTTTTAAACACTAAAATAGGTAATAAATAAAACAAACGCAAACAAAGAATTATTATGATAATGATTAACAAAGCCAAAAACTAATTTTGGAATAAGTAGGGAATTATGAGGAGGAGTAACCAAATTCCCACTAATATTGCTATTATTAGCAATGTTACAATTGGTAGCCATATAAAAGCTGCAGCTATACAGGAAAAGATGATTGGTATACTCCAGAGATAGACAAATGTGTTAACAAGAGACTCATAGGTAAATTCGTTAGTAAGTTCTTTATCTACACTATTATAGCATTCTATAATCGCTTTGCATTGTCCCACTAATACCATAAAACTGGTTATGAACATTATGAAAGATATAAAAAACAGTTTATCTTTTAGATCTTGTAAAAAAATCATTTTTAAGTAGTGCACTTATACTAAATAATGAGGTAAACGCCGGAAAGAATAGAGAAGAGCACCAATAATTGCAAGATGTTGTTGAGAATGATTTATTATTCTTGCAAAAAAAATATACATATAATAATATATATAGAGATATGCTAAGTGCGGGAGGGGAGAATTTGATTACGGGGCGTTTAAAAAACAAGGGTATTGTTCATAAAAATTGGGGGAGGGTGCTAGGTTATGTTTTTTAATATTTTCCGGATTGGATACAACCTTCAGATTTGGTGAGGGTGTGTGGTGTTTCTTTAGTATTTCAAAGTATTTCATTTCCAGTTCAATGAAAGTGTGAAGAAATGTCCATATTGAATATATTTTCTATGGTGCATTTAGATTAGACAAAAGCTTGTTCAAAAAAACATTGGTGCTGACCTTGTAATACAATTTCAGGAATAAATTGAATAAAATATAACAAAGCATCTGCATGTGAATAAAAACATAATGAAGCATGCAACGAAGTTGAAGCTAACTTTTAAAATTTTAATACAAGTGATAGCCAAAAGATAGAGTTTTTTTGTTTTAAAATATCGACGCGATAGATTTAAACTATTGAAAAAAAATAAAAAAAGATAATGTTTAAATCAGAAACTTTCTATGTGGATGATAAGTTATTACATTCGATAATGGTTGTATGAAATCCATAATAAGGAAAATTTTGAACAGTATTTATAAATTTTGCAACAAGATGCAAGCTTTAAAAAATAATTATATAACAACAGCAAAGCAACAAAACAAGATATTAAGTAACATCAGATGAGGTGTTACATTACACATTAGAAGAGAAAACATTAATACTAATGTTATGAAAAGCATCTGGTGAATTTAGGTTATTAAATTGTAAGGAGTGAAGAGAGGTAAAATGCGTAAATACGGATGGTGCAGTGATTATGATGTACCAATCAACAGCGGCAGCACATTTTAGTGCACAGAACGAGAATTTGTTAAAAAAACTATGAAAATAATGGGGGATTTATAATGTCTAATATTTACGATTGGTCTCTAAAGGCTGATGAAAATGCTTATTCAGATAGTATCATTAATTGGGCAGAAGGTCAGCCGCCTAGTTCTGTTAATGATAGTGCACGGGCGATGATGCAGCGCGTGCGTGAATATCTTGCAGATAATGGTGGATCTATTAATTCAAGCTTTATAGTAAATGTGGAAGATAAAACAACATTAATTACCTTAAAGACAGTTTCGCCTATAAAGAAATACAACAATGATATCGTCATACGTTTTAAAGCTTGTGGTGTAAATATTGGCGCGACAAAAATAACTGTTAATAATATAGGAGAAAAGCTTATCTATAAAGCAACTGATGTGGGGGTTATACCATTAGAAGGTGGAGAACTTCAAACAGATGGCATTTATGAAATGGTATACAATAATGGTGTTTTAATAAAAGAGCATGAGGGGTGGTACTTATTAAATCCTACACCACCAAAGATAGAAAGTTTTCCCTCTGGATTCATTGCAACATTTGCTATGCAAAATGTGCCAAATGGTTGGCTTTTGTGTGATGGTAAGGCCTATAAGCGTGAAGATTATCCGCAGTTATTCAACGCAATAGGTGATAAATGGGGAAAAGACAGCAATAAAACTTTTAAAGTTCCTGATTTTAGAGGCATGTTTTTACGCGGCTTTGATAATGGTCGGGGTTTAGATGGTGGTAGAAAATTTGCAGATGAACAACAAGATAGCATAAAATCGCATACGCATATTGGGAGTATTGAAAATGCAGGCGAGCATGCGCATAATTTTGAGTATCAAGGGGTAGGATGGCCAGTTGGTGATATTGGGAGACTACCGAATCATTATACTTATAATGCGACCCTGAAAGGGAGAACAGGTTCTGCTGGTGCACATACACACAAGGTAACTCTTTCCCATACGGGTGAGGCAGAAACGCGCCCTGTTAATGCAACCGTTGTCTATGCTATAAAATCATGAGTATGTTTGAGTAATAATAATTCATCCACCCTGATAATTTTGTTAACGCAGAGCAATTCCGCGTTATTTTCTAGCGTATGAAGAGGAAATCTATACTGTTAATATGATACTTGAGAGAGTCGAAAAAAACAATTTTTTAAAATGACAGATGACAAAAAAAACTCATATAAAAATAAAAAAATTCTTGAATATTTGCATGTTTTATTTTTCTATGGACTTTAGTTTTTAGATTGAAACCGATAGCTTAGAGATTTAATTTCATAGGAGGATGCCGTTTGAGGGAGTATAAAAGGGATATCTTCTTTAGGTAATTCAGAAACGTTTAAAGAACAATGATAAACATCGCGGAGATTTTGTGTTGTTAAAACGTTAGTTGCATTTCCTTCGCAATAAACCTCTCCTTCCTTGAGCAAAATCATGTTATCTGCATAATGTGCTGCGAGATTGAGGTCATGAAGAACAGCAAGAACGCCGCCACCAGAATGGGCGAAATTTTTGGCAATATCCATAACGATGATTTGATGTTGAATATCGAGGCTAGCAATAGGTTCATCTAATATCATCCAGCGAGGAATTCCATTATGAACAGGTTTCCAGATTTGGCAAAGTACACGGGCAAGTTGTACTCTAGCTTGTTCTCCGCCTGATAATTGGTGATAATATAGGTTGCCATAATCAGCAAGGTCAACGCACTCTAAAGCTTTTTGGATAAGATTTTGCACTTCGGCTTTGGTAATGGTAAATTGGTTTACAGAAAGGCCAAGCCCTACAACTTCATGGACTAAGAATGGAAATACGAGCGTTGTTGATTGTGGTAGTATAGCGCGCATTTTGGCCATTTCATGAGTTTTTGTTTGGCATACATTATAACCATTTAAGGTTATTTTTCCACTGTAAGGAATTTCACCACTCAGAGCTTTGATAAAAGTACTTTTTCCTGATCCATTAGGACCAATAATAATGGTAAAAGCACCACTTTTAGCTTGAAGATTAATGTGTTTAAGAATCTGCTTCTTTCCGCGCTGAACACAAATATTTGTCGCTTCAATCATGAAAAGTCTGTTCTTCGTTTGCATATAAGGATCCATAGAAAGAAAGGTGCACCAAAAAGTGCTGTTACAATTCCAATTGGCAATTCTGCGGGGGCAACAATTAAGCGTGCAAACGTATCAGCAAAAATAAGTAATGCTGCTCCCAAGAGAGCAGAGCAAGGAATGAGATAGCGATGATCAGGACCAATGAGTTGACGTAAAATATGAGGAACAATAATACCAATAAAACCAATACCACCACTGACAGCAACAGCACTACCACACATAAGAGCAACAAGGGGAATAGCAATATTTTTAACGCGTTGAATATGGAAACCAATATGGCCAGCAACAGCTTCTCCAAGAGCAAGGGCATTAAGTGCTCGTGATAAAAAGGGAGAGAAAAGAAGACCAATAACGATGAAAGGGAGAACGAGCCATACTTTCAACCACGTAGCGCCCGCAAGAGAGCCAAGACTCCAAAAAGTGATATCACGGAGTTGTTGGTCATTTGCGATAAAAATCAATGTTCCAACAACTGCACTGCTTAATGCACCAAGAGCAATACCAGCAAGCAGCATGGTTGCAATAGAGGTAAAACTATTATGCGTTGCTATTATGTAGAGAATAATCGTTGATAAAAGTCCACCAAAAAAAGCACCTATGATAACTTTGTAAGGCTCTAGAAAAGGTGCAAATGAAATAGGAAAAGCAATACCGACAACAATTGCTAAGACTGCTCCAAGTCCAGCACCTGCTGATACACCTATAATTCCAGGATCTGCAAGAGGATTACGGAAAAGCCCTTGCATAAGAACACCGGAGACAGCTAAAGCTGCTCCAATCAACAATCCAAAGATAACACGGGGAAGCCTTATGTCGATAAGCACGAGGTAATCACGCGTTTTACTACTTACTGAAAAATCTTGTGTAAGCATTACATGGAGGAGATCAACGAAAGAAACCTTTGCGGCACCATTCAAGAGCCCACCAAAAATACTGAAGATAAGGAATATTATTAAGCTTAATAATAAAATCTTCCCCTGCTTTGAACGGTTTATTTTTTTACCTTCTTTTGCTTCAGGTAAATGCATCATGGATGTACCGTCTACCATTTTTATCAGCTCTTACCGTTTTGATTTGCACCATAAAGTATCTCAATAAGCTCTCTTGATGCGTCTGCAGTGCGTGGACCAAATCCTAAAAAATACATAGCATCCATCTGTTTTATGGCATGATTTTTTGCTGCTGTTGTTGCTTGAACTGCCGGTATGGCTAAAATCTTATCAATGCTGGTTGATCTTGCACCATGTTTTACAAGTAAGATAACATCAGGATCTGATTTCAATAACGCTTCGCCATTGAGAAGTTTATATCCTTTATAATCGGTGATAGCATTGATAGCACCTGAAAGTTTTATCATACTATCAGCTGCAGTACCTGTTCCAGATGCCATGACGCGTCCATTTTGCACAGAGAAAACAAAAAGAACACGCTTTGGTGTTGTTACTTTCGCCAAAAGCGCATCGTTTTCTAAAAAATTACGCTTCAATTTTTCAATTAACGCAGCCGCTTGCACTTCTCGATGAATAGCTTGGCCAACGAGGCGAATCTTTTCGATCACATTTTCACGGGAGTAGTCTTCTGGTATGATCACCAGAGGTATTGATGTTTTTTTGAGAATATCAATTGTTGAAGCGGGACCGCTTCCTTCAACAAGTAATATGCCCTCTGGGGCAAGTGATAAAACACCCTCCGGTGAAAGAGCACGCATATATCCAAGCACAGGAAGCTTGAGCGCTTCTTGTGGGTAGACGCTTGTACTATCACGGGCGACAAGTTGATCTTGGGCTCCCAATGCATAGACAATTTCTGTAAGTGCTCCGCCGATAGAAACAATTCGAGCATTTTCAGGAAAACGGGTTGTAGGTTCAGCAATCACTTGTTTAGAAAAACAGGTAAGAGAGAGCAGTAAACATATAAGGAAAAGGTTTGATAACCTATGCAAAAGAGATATGAACATGTCTGACCTTACCTTATCTTAGTTACTGCTGTTTTCTTGACACGATGGTAAACCATTCAATAAAGAGCGCCAATCGTCACGTTCTTTTTGGCCCTCCTTGCGTACGCCAAAGAATTGAATAATCATCTCATCATCTTTATCGAAAACTTCAAGTGAGTTGACATACCCATCAATTGTAGGTTTGCGAACACGCCATACCTTCTTGATTCCAGAAACGAGTAAATGGAGGTGAAATTTCTGATCGAGAACATTAAGCCAAGGTCCCATTTGCTTAATGTTCTTTACTTGTCCAGTGAAAATTTGGATACATCCTTTATTTCCAACAAAACACATAATTGGTAACTCTTCTCGTACAACTTGTTTGAGCATCATCTCAACAGCTTCTATTTTTAACTCATCGGCAAATTCATTTCCGGCATGTTTTACAGCATTATGTCGATTAATTTTCAGTTCAGAAATAATTCCATGAAGTTGATGCACATCAGTCATCTGTCGCCAACGATCTCGGAACTTTTCAACATCTAACTTTGCCGTATCACATTGTACTGGAGTAGGAGCGGGAGAAATATCAAGTGCGGATGATTGATCGTCATGAAGCAACTTTTCAACAAGTGCAGCCCATTCTTCCATATTTGTTGCGTCTTGAGAATAGAGTTTGAAAATAGCAATGCCATATTGATCAAAAAATTGCAGACTTTTCATAGGTGTTCCGAGAATAGTCACGTCATGCTCGAAACCAAACTTCCACTGTTTTGAAAAAATACGCAAGTCAATTTCACCGAGTGTTATCGGAATATGCTGACTTTGAACAATCTTCTCAAAACATCCTGTTATTTCATGGACAGCATTTTCATTCCGTGTTAATGCCATGACTATTCCAAGTTTAGGAGCATTTTCCAAGAGAGTAGCGACATCAGCGCGTAGTTTTTTTGCTTTTCCAATTGTACAATAAGCCGCAATGAGTTCTGCTTCGGATATACCAATAGAGTCCGCAAAATCGCGGCTACGCATCTCTTTTTTTTCTTCACGCAAGCGAATAATCATTTCGGCTGTGTATGACATAGGCTTATCCTTATGTTACCTGTTTAAAGGTTAATTGTTTAATTTTTCAAATCAAAGAAAGTGAGTTGAACCACTATCAACTAATGGTTCAACTCACCACCAAACAAGCCCTTATTTTATCAACAATAGAACAATAAAAAACAATAAATTACAAAGAGTTAAAGCGCAAACCTCAAAATTTGTTGTTCAAAGAACAATAAGAATAGAAACGCAACAATTTATTCTTTATCGATATAACCTTTTTCATTGATCTAATGGTTAACAAAAGTGACTAAAATTTTTGCACGAACGAAACTTTAAAGTTGCGACCAGGCTGACTATAATAATCCTTCGGCGTTGAGCTTTCACCGGAAGGAAGATCTGATACATTCCAATATTTTTGATTGAACAGATTATAAACACCAGCCCTTATAACAGGACCCTTTTCACCAAAGGGCTTCAACCAACCTGACACATCAATAATATTATAACCTGGAATTTTTTGATAGTCCGATTCCTTAGCAACTTTATCACGTTTGGCAGATGAGGTAAGCACGACGTCTGCTCCCCAGATTTCTTTTGCATATCCGATCCCAGCAATCACTTTTAAAGCTGGAATTGAGTTAAGATATTCATCTTTATCAAGATCCTTTCCTTGCGAATAGGTAAGAGAAAAATTGCTATGGAATCCATCATTAAGAGCCAAATGTATTTTTGCTTCAGCACCATAAATACGCACATTCGCACGATTTGTATAATGGCGACGTCCCAATCGGTATTCCTCTGATGGCCCTATATCCACAGTATCTATGAAGTCCTTGTATTGATTGAAAAAGGCACTGAGTGAACCACCGAAATTTCCATTTCCATACCTTATGCCAACATCATACCCATTGCTCGTTTCTGCTTTTAAATCAGGGTTGCCCTTCGAGTAATAAGCAGGGGGTTTCATATAAGAGACGTAAAGTTCTGCAACACGTGGTGCACGAAAAGCCTGTGCCCATTGAGCATAAAGTGTTACTTGATCACGAACATCCCACTCCATACGTAATTTGGGAGAAAAACGTGAACCATTTCTTTCTGGAGGAAATTTGTCAGAAAGCAGAGCTTTCTCATAAGAAGACGTTTTCTGAGGGATATACTTATACCAATCATAACGAATTCCAGGTGTTATACGGAAATGGTTATCAGCAAAGCCAATTTCATCTTCAAAAACAAAACCCAAATTATAGCCATTTGTATCTGGTGAATCTGACCGATTAGCGGGTACAAAGAGGCACCCCCGTGCATTTTCCGGCAAGTGACAATTATCTTTCCCGAACAAATAATGATGAAACTTAGATGACAAGACGTTAGCGGTAATCTTTAACGTATGATCTACAGTGCCAATATGAATTTTCTTGAGAGCATCAGCATTGAAACCATAATTGGTATTACGCAAAAAATTATCTCTCAAAAAATCCCCTTTGGGCGCCCGAACACGAAATGAAGTCGTAATATCATGACTTGACTGTCTTTGCCAATAAATCTGTCCACGAAACGCATCAAAAATAGCATCTTCATTGCCGTTATAGTCATAAGAAAGAGAAAGGCGTTCACGGAGTTTGTCGCTCTTATCATAAACGGAACCACGGGCATAAGATCTTTCAGAAGCATTCAATAAATGTGTATCAATATTGTGACCAAAACGCTCTGCTGTAAAACCAAGCCGGTGATTGTCATCAAGGTATTGGTGAATTTTAAAGAGCAAATTATTTTGGTCAAAATGAGCAGGGTTTTTACGTGTGCGCTCTTCATAGCCTTCTAGAGTTCCCATATTTTTGCGCTCATGACCTTCCGCATAAGAACCTTGGAAAAGCAAAAACGTTTGTTGAGCACGCATTGCAACAGCTTGATCTACGTGCCAACTATTATCAACAGAATGATAACCACCTCTTATAAGACCACCCCAATTTTTTCCTTCTGTGATAAGATCTTCAGGATCAAGGGTACGCAACGCAACAACTCCTCCTAGTGCACCAGAGCCATAAAGACTAGAATCCGATCCCTGAATAACATCAAGTGTGGAAAGCGCACTAAAGTCAAACATTGTGTTACCACTGTTCTCACGCAATATATCATTGAACCATGGAAGAACAATACCATCCATTGTTGTGAGAACACGGTTTGCTTCTAAACCACGCATGACAAAACTGTTATTGCTTGGGTTATACCCCACGGTTGGATAAAGACGACTAATATCATAGGCATCAGTTATTTGTTTCTCACGAATATCCTTCGCGGTTTTCCGATCTGTCAAAATAGTGACCGAATCCAAGGCCGTTCCTATTTTTTTCTCTTTAATAACAATTGGCTTGAGTTCAGTGATAGAACCTCCATCTTTATTTTGTGCCAAAACAAATGAAGGCATACAGACCGATAATGCACTTAAAATCACACAGCTTCTATAGATATTTTTTCGTCTTATTTGCATAACACATCACAACCCTTTTAAACGTCCCCTCTCTGTTTTGAAATTTTATTTACATACAAAAAAAGCTGGACCCGCTGATTAAAACTTGCCAGCCAAGTAGAAATGATTTTGACAACAACACAAAACCACTAGAAAACCATATTAAACATGACAAAATCAGTCAAGAAAAAAGTTGCAATTTCAAAATAGCCTGTTTTAATGAGATTGGACACCAATACTAAGCTTAAAATAGTGGCAGAAGAAACGATGAATTTTGCAAATACGAAGCAATTATTAACTCTTTGGATTGGTGCATTTATTGGAGCTTTCTTTTTGCATGTATTATTGGGAGCGCAGTTTTATTTTCAAAGTACGGGTGTAAGTAATGGCTTGCTCTCTTCGGAGATTATGCTGACTTTTGTGCAAGAAACTATCTATCCGGATGTTGATACAGACTTGTCAGATATTCATACAGAGTCGGATATTAATACAGAGCCAAAAGTATTACAGTCTGATCTTTTAGAGAAGGAGTCAGAGGAATTGGAATCCGTGGATGAAGTTCAATCGGAAGAACCTCAGCATATGATAGAACAAGATGACTTAAAGTCTTTGGAAGAACCGCTTCCTCAAAAAGTGGAGCATAAAGCGTTTATCAAAAAAACAATACCGATGACAAAGGCTGTAGTAAAGCGCTCTAATGCAAAGGCGGTACGTTCTTCTTCCACCAACAAGGGCGTCGGTACGGCAGGGCTTGAAGATATGTTGTTAATGGAGTGGTTAGCAAAGGTACAGTCACAATTAGAAAGGCAAAAAAATTATATTGTGGGACAGCGTACCAGTCGTGCAAAAGGAACGGTGAAGTTAGAATTTATGGTGCATGAGCAAGGAAGTATTTTTTCTAGTCGTGTGGCAGTCTCTGCTGGTAATCCGGAACTTGATCGATTAGCGATGGCGGCACTTCAACGCGTTGGTTCTTTTCCACCACCACCACTATCAAAAGTGAATAAAATAATCAGAGTATCCCTGATATTTAGCTGATTTTTTATATAGGGCGCTTATTCTTATAATATATTGATTTATAATAATTATTTATAATTTTAACAAAAGTTAAAATATAGTTCGTTCGATTTTTTTGACGTTGTATCAATCAAAACCATTCGCTTACTTATGACACAAGTTGAGGGGGAGCATGGATATAAAACTTCTAAAAAGCAGTGAATATATTTCTTATGAATGCTCTAAATGAAAGGGCTGTTACAACATTGGGAGTTAAGGGATGATAGAGCTATAGCTTTTATTCAGTAAAGGTTAATCGTGTCTCATCGATTTTTATACCATTCGTGAGAGGATTTTCGTAAATACTTTTCAGATACACCGTTGTGAAATGGCCTTAGAAACATTAAAATAAAACAAGAATATAAATAAGAAAAACATACTATTTTGAGATGCTCTGTTTTGTGTGAAGGATGTGAGCTTATATGTAAAAATGGGGGAAAAAAGCAAAGCTTTATCTTCATCATTAAAAGATATTGACATATTTAAAAGTCGTAAACCCGAATGAAAAGGGAAGGGGTAGAAGAGAATTGTTTGTCTTTAAAGCTTTCTAACTCAATGAGTCTGTCTTTCTGTTATTAGAGATAATCCAAACGATATACATAATAACGTACTCTTATTTGGTATAGAAATGTTATAAGCAGAACAAAATAGTCTTAAAATATGCTGTTGTACAAGATTTGAATATTGACACTAATAAGCAACAGTAAAAAAATGACCTATTTGTAATCATCTATGATATTGTCGTTTATGTTGAGAAGAAATGAACTATTTGTACAACATGTTGATTTATAATGATAATTTATCATTTTGTGTTTGAAATAAAAGATCTGAATAGCGTAGGGTTTTCTCATTTCGAATTTATTGATACTGAATCAATTAAAATTACTTGCTTATATATATCATAAGCAGGTTGGTATGTGGGTATTATTTAAAAAGGAATAAAAACACTTCTTATGAACACTTTCAAATACTATTTGGGAAGTTAAGGCATATCATTTCCGTCGACCAGAAAGCAGGTCGGTTTTTATATCTATTTTCCCAGTGAGTCTTGCTTTGTAGACACCATAATTTTCCATGACACGCATCACGTAATTACGTGTTTCTGTATAAGGAATACGCTCAATCCAATCAATGACGTTATCGAGAGATTGTCCTCGAGGATCGCCATAACGTTTTATCCATTCATTGACTCGACGGGGACCCGCATTATAGCCAATAAGAGTTAGTATATAGGATCCATTAAAACGTTCCAATTGTTCATTGAGAAAATGGGCACCTAATGTTGCATTATAATGAGCATCACTGCTAAATTTTTTAGGAGACCATGCGATTGAGTATTTTTTTGCCAATGCTTTTGCTGTTGTAGGAAGCAATTGGAGTATACCTTGTGCGCCTGCTTTTGATATGGCTGTTGGATTAAATTCGCTTTCTTGGCGTGCAATGGCATAGATAAGCGATTTTTCTTCTACAGAAATATTAGTAGAAGCTGGTATAGCTCCCAGAGGATGAGAGAGTGCACCGACATTTTTTCCCTGAAAGACAGCCATTTTTCCAATTTTGAGGCTGGTATAATAGTCTCCATTTTTTTCTGCCATAACAGCCAGAAGGGCTAATTCGCCGGGGCTTTCTATTTTTTTTCCGAGCTCTCTATAAAAAATTTTAGCAAAATCAGCATAGCCGGCTGCTTCAAGACGTTGAATTGCTTTGATCGCTTTTCGTGCACTAAAATGTTGTCGCTCAGCGGTTGTTGGTTTGGGAAAGGAAACTTTAAGCTTTTTTTGGTTGAGTCGTGCAGCGGCTAATTGACCATAGTAAGTTGCACCAAAATGAGCTGCGCGATGAAAGTATTGCTGGGCATTTTTATGTTCTTCTAGCGTTTCTGCTGTTCGTCCCATCCAGTAATATCCACGTGATGCAGAAAAAGGTAAAGAAGAGAGTTGAGGAATACGTGAAAAATGCTGCATTGCCAATTTAGGGTTATGAAGAAACCGTAGTGCGTACCATCCTGCATGAAACTCAGCATCGATAGCTAATGCAGATGTTATACCAGTGTGCATTGCAACGAGTTGATAAGCAATTTTGGGTTTGTTTAAATCGAGCATTTCACGAGAAAGGGCGCGTTGTTCTTTCCACAATGAATGAGGGTTCATAAGGCGGAATGCATCTTTTGATGTTTTCATCATGAGTGCTGCGGCTGCATTATATTGCTCTGTTCGTCGAAGATGGCGTATTCGAGCAAACTGAAAAAGAGGATCTTTTTGCCATGATCTCTCTACAGCTTTTAATTTTTGTGTAGCTCTAGGGTCATTTTTTTCAACGGCCACAAAAGCATCAAAAAGAGATTGAGCATGGGCTAATTTTGCAACGCGTGCTGCTGAATCAAAACGATATGCATACAGCATAAATTGCATGCGTTTCAAATGATCAATGGGTTTTAATGCAACGCTTGCATTTTTAAGAACAAATATTTCTTCTTTTGCATTAAGCTGTGTTTTATGCCACCATGGCGCAATAACGTGTCGAGCACGAGTGGTTTGTCCCGTTGCAATAAGTGCTTTAGCGAAGAGAGCCATTCCTTGCGCTGTTTGGGGCGGGTGATGAGAAAATTTTTGGATGATTGCGCGTGTGAGGTTGGTTTCGTTAAGAAAAGCACGTTCAGCATTGCGTTGCATCGTTTCTATACCGGGCCATCCTTTTAGCATGTTGATTGCATTAAATATTTCAGAACTTGGTATATTAGCTTTGTTTGATATCCCCAGCGCCCATGTCAAAATATGACGATCAAGGCTATGTTTTTCCATTGAATTACGAAGATTTATTGTTTTTGCAATATTGTTGTTTGCTAGTGTATCTAGCCCAGCTTTCAGTTGCTGAAGTGTAGCAGTATTGTGTGATGTCGTGTGTATCTGTGGAAGAGGCTCTTGAGCTCCTTTTTCGGGAAAGAGAGTAGGGCGCACCAAAGGGATTGGCGCTTTCCCGTGCAAAAGAGGTGTTTGCGCGGATGCACTTGAAAATAAAATTCTTATTGCCAGTATAAGTGCAGTAAAGGTTGATACGAAAAGAGAGGTGGAAAATACACGCATAGAGAAAAGACCTTGAGACCTTGCTTTTTGTAAAAACTTAAGGATTTATAGAACACAAGCATGAAAAACGCGTTAATATAGACGGTTTATTTTAAACAAATGTCCAACATTTAAGGAGGGACATTTTCATCTTATGAGGGCTTTTTTTGAAATTCATCTTGCTTCAATGATAGAGCAAGATTATGCTCTATTTAAAATTTATAAAAGGCGATTATTAAAAAAATAAAAGCGAATATTATAGGGAGTTTATCATGCTCAAGGGAGCTATAACTGCGCTTATTACACCGTTTGATAATAAGGGCGAAATTGATGAGAAGGCGTTTTGTGATTTTATTGAATGGCAGATCACACAAGGGATTAACGGTGTAAGCCCAGTTGGGACAACCGGTGAATCAGCAACGTTAAGTCATGAAGAACATAAGCGGATTATAGAATTGTGTGTTGAGCAGGTCGCAAAGCGTGTTCCTGTTGTTGCTGGAGCGGGATCAAATAGCACAAGTGAGGCTGTAGAGCTTGCACAATACGCGCAAAAAGCTGGTGCAGATGCAGTTTTGGTTGTCACTCCCTATTATAATAGACCAAATCAATCTGGTTTATACAAACATTTTTCTTCCATTGCCAAAGCTGTTTCTATTCCGATTATAATTTATAATATTCCTGGTCGTTCTGTTATCGATATGGCTGTGGAAACGATGAAAGACCTTTATCAAGATTTTAAAAATATCATTGGTGTAAAAGATGCAACGAGCAGAATTGAACGCGTTAGTGAACAACGTGAAAAGTGTGGGAAGGATTTTGTACAGCTTTCCGGTGATGATTGTACAGCGTTAGGTTTTAATGCACATGGAGGTATGGGGTGTATTTCAGTTTCCTCCAATGTTGCTCCAAAGCTGTGTGCAGAGCTTCAAGCTGCTTGTTTTCGTGGTGATTATAAAACAGCACGAGAATTAAATGATCGCTTGATGCCTCTTAATCGTGCTGTGTTTATTGAGCCTAGTCCAGCGGGTATTAAATATGCTGCTGCAAAATTAGGATTTTGTGGTGATACTGTGCGTTCTCCGATTGTTCCATTAACAGAAAGAACAAAGAAGATTATTGATGTAGCCCTCAGTCATGCTGGTATTTTAAAAGCATAAAATGATATTGACAAAGCCATGAATAAAAAAAAGAACGCGCCCGTACGGAAAATAATTGCTGACAATCGTAAAGCACGTTTTAATTTTGAAATCCTTAATAATCTCGAGGCCGGTCTTGTCCTTCAGGGAGCGGAAGTAAAGTCCTTACGTTCTAATCATGCCAATATTGCTGAAAGCTATGCGAGTTTTGAGAATGGGGAATTATGGTTAGTAAACAGCTATATTCCTGAATATACGCAGGCTAATCGTTTTAATCATGAACCGCGACGTTTGCGCAAGTTATTACTTTCAAAACGTGAGATGGCACGTTTTTTTAATGCAACGTCTCGTGAAGGAATGACACTTGTTCCTCTTAAACTTTATTTTAATGAACGAGGGCGCGTTAAGTTGGAGATTGCTCTAGCGCGGGGAAAAAAGCTTCATGATAAGCGCGAAACGGAAAAAAAACGCGATTGGGGACGTGAAAAAGCAAGACTTTTAAAAAGATATGAATGACGGATGCGATTTAGATATCCTTTATTTATAGCGCTGGTTTAAAACAGTTTTAGCATTGATCTAAGTATGTTTTTGCTGCTTGAAAAATTTGGTGAAACATGGCGTCTGTCAAGCGTCCAGTATTTGTATTATAACGAGAACAGTGATAGCTCGAAAAGATGCGTAATCTGCCGATGTTATGAATTTCGCCGTGTCCAAAAGGGTGAGCTAAAACTTTTGCATTAAGGGCACGTATCGTTGAATGGTGCGCAATGGTGCCTAAGGTAATAACGGCTTTAAGTTTGGGAAGATTTGTTAAAAGAGGTGAGAAGAAATAGCGGCACGTGTTAATTTCTGCACCGGTGGGTTTATTTTCTGGGGGAACACAACGAACAGAGTTGACGATTGCTGCATCAATCAGCTCAAGAGTATCGTCTGCTCTTTCTTCAAAGGTTCCTTGGGCAAAACCAAATTTTTTTAAAGTTGAATAAAGTAAGTGCCCAGCATAATCACCAGTGAATGGACGTCCAGTTCGATTTGCTCCGCGTAATCCAGGAGCAAGCCCAACAATAAGAAGGCGCGTTGTGTCTGCTCCTTTATAAGGAAAGAAGGGGCGCACCGGTGCGTTATACCAACTTGGTTCTTTGATACGCCAGTCAGCGATAAACTGATGGAGCCTAGGACATAAATTGCAATTTTGGGGTGGTTCTGGGCAAAGCGATGTTAATTGGCTATTCGTGGTGTTAGGCATCAATCGTTTTTTCTATTTTTTTGAGTCTTTTATAGCGTATATGACGGGTTATGTTTTGATAAACAATCTATAATGAATATAAATAAAGTTTAATATAAACTTATTGCTAATTATTATGTACAGAGAGGTAATCTTTCAGTAATTTATTTGATGAATAAGAGTACAATACACATGATGTTCAAAGAAAAAAAGTTCTCTCTTTAAATAAAGATATTATCATAAAAAGTATGCATAAGGCTGTCGTTATTGCAAAGGATTTTAAACAGCTGGTGTTCCTTTTAAAAGGATGAAGACTCCAGACAAGTATTTTGTCAAGAAAGACCTCCCCTTGTTTGAAGCCAATCTATTGGAATGCTTTTAAGAGCAGCTTTGATAACGAGCATGGATAGGTTATACATTTTTATAAATTTTCCAAGAATTTTCTTAAATAAGTTCTTTAATCAAAAAATATAAAAGTTTGTGTTGTTTTTCTTGTGTTTTATTTTGATTATTGTATATACTCCTCTATCCGCTATTAAATTTTTTTATTTGAGAAAGAGGCATAAATGGCCCGCGTAACGGTAGAAGATTGTATTGATAAAGTTGACAACCGCTTTGAATTGGTACTTTTAGCAGGTCATCGGGCGCGTCAGATTTCACAAGGAGCGCAGATTACGGTTGATCGTGATAATGATAAAAATCCAGTTGTTGCTTTGCGTGAAATAGCAGAAGAAACATTGTCGCCTGCTGATTTAAAGGAAGACCTTATTCATTCGCTGCAAAAGCATGTGGAAGTAGATGAGCCAGAAATGGCAAGTGAATTTATTACCCATTCAGGTGAAGCTGAAAGTGTTTTTAATACGTCGTCGCAAGAAGAAGGTACTTCATTTGATCATATGTCAGAGGAAGAGCTTTTAGCGGGTATTGAAGGTTTGGTTGTTCCAGAAAAAAGTGACGATTATTAATTGCGGCATTTTATATTACAGGAGTAAAGATACCTTGTCTGTAAGGAGCCGTTATTTTTCTTGTCTTTTATTGATAAGACGTGTTCAATAAGGATTAGGGGTGTGAAAAGATAAAGGATATGCTCGTATGATGCGTCAGTGTGAGCTTGTTGGACGTGTTCAACGTTACAAGTCTGACGTAGATGAGGCTCTTTTAAACAGGGCCTATGATTATGCAATGAGAAAGCATGCACATCAAAAGCGTGCTTCAGGTGATCTTTATTTTTCTCATCCTTTAGAAGTTGCTGCTATTTTGACAGATATGCGGTTGGATGAGGCGACGATTGCTGTTGCTCTTTTGCATGATACAATTGAAGATACAAGCGCTACACGAGCAGAAATTGATCAGCTTTTTGGTTCTGAAATTGGGAAGTTGGTTGAAGGACTTACAAAGCTTAATAAGCTTGATCTTGTATCAAAGAAAGCCGTACAGGCAGAAAATCTTCGTAAGCTTCTTATTGCCATCTCTGATGATGTTCGTGTTCTTTTAGTCAAACTTGCTGATCGTCTTCATAATATGCGCACCCTTGGTGTTATGCGTGATGATAAACGTCGGCGAATTGCTGAGGAGACGATGGATATTTATGCGCCGCTTGCTGGTCGTATGGGTATGCAAGATATGCGCGAGGAATTAGAGGATCTTTCTTTCTTTTATTTAAATCCAGAAGGTTATCGTACGATTACCAATCGTCTTTCTGAGTTATCAAAACGCAATCGTGATTTGCTTTCCACAATTGAAAACGAGTTGACAAAACTTTTTTTCGAGCATGGCATTAAAGCGAATGTTAAAAGCCGTCAGAAAAAATCGTATTCCGTCTTTCGCAAAATGGAAAGCAAGGCGCTTTCTTTTGAACAATTATCCGATATTTTTGGATTTCGTGTGATTGTTGAAACAGTGCATGATTGTTATCGCGCTCTTGGTGTCATTCATACGACGTGGCCAATGGTTCCTGGTCGTTTTAAAGATTATATTTCTATACCAAAGCAGAATGATTATCGTTCCATTCATACAACGATTGTGGGACCATCGCGACAACGTGTTGAATTGCAGATTAGAACTGCTGCTATGGATGAAATTGCTGAATATGGCGTTGCGGCACATTCCATTTATAAAGAGCAAGGTTCTAATTATTCGGCTTCGAGGTTATCAAATGAAACAAATGCGTATGCATGGTTGCGTCAAACGATACAATCTTTGTCAGATGGAGATAATCCGGAAGAATTTTTAGAACACACAAAGCTTGAGCTTTTTCAAGATCAAGTTTTTTGTTTTACGCCGAAAGGTCGATTAATTGCTTTTCCTAAAGGAGCTACGCCTATTGATTTTGCTTATGCCGTCCATACAGACATCGGTGATTCTTGTGTGGGTGTGAAAATCAATGGTCGTATTATGCCTTTAATGACCAAATTAAAAAATGGTGATGAAGTTGATATTATTCGTTCACATGCTCAAATTCCGCCAGCTGCATGGGAATTTCTTGTTGTCACAGGTAAAGCACGTTCAGCTATTCGACGAGCAAGTCGTGCCGCGGTACGTAAACAATATTCGGGTTTAGGATATCGTATTCTCGAGCGTTCATTTGAATATATGGGAAAACAATTTTCAAAAGACGTTTTGAAGAAAGTTTTGCCACGTTTAGCACGTAAAGATGTAGAGGATGTATTGGCTGCTGTTGGGCGTGGAGAGCTGTTTTCCGCTGATGTGATTAAAGCGGTTTATCCTGATTATCAAGATCACCGTGTGGTACAAAAGTCATCTTTTAAGCCTGGGGAAGAAGGTTGGTTTAATATTGAGAATGCTCAAGGTATGATTTTTAAAGTTCCAGAAAATGAAAAAAATGCAATGGTCGAGAATCATCAATCTAAAGCATTGCCTATTAGAGGAACCCGTGGAGATATACCCGTACGTTTTTCACCGGAAGGAGCAGTACCTGGAGATCGGATTGTTGGTATTATGCAGCCCGGAGCTGGGATCGTTATTTATCCAATACAGTCTTCAGCTTTGATGGCATATGATGATCAGCCAGAACGATGGATTGATGTCCGCTGGGATATTGATGCCCAAATGAATGAACGTTTTCCTGCACGGATAAATATTTTGGTTGTAAATAGTCCTGGCTCTTTGGCTGAAATTACACAAATAATTTCTGCTAACGATGCCAATATCCAAAATTTATCTTTTATCCGTACAGCACCGGATTTTACAGAAATTATGATTGATTTGGAAGTGTGGGATTTAAAACATTTGAATCGTATTTTTTCTCAGTTAAAAGAGGCAGGTTCAGTAAGTACAGTACGGCGGGTTCATGGATAAAAAGAAAGATTTTGCAATGAATACACAAGATGTCATTGATATTTTTAAACAAGCAGATGCTATTCTAGAAGGGCATTTTATTTTAACATCGGGGCGCCATAGTGCGACTTATATGCAAAAAGCGAAAGTATTCATGCATGCTGACTTGACGGAAAAGTTATGTCGTGGATTGGCTGAAAAAATCAAAAAATCTATCGAGGGAAAAATTGATTATGTTGTTGGTCCCGCAATTGGCGGCCTTATTCCTTCCTATGAAACTTCACGTCACCTTGGTGTTCCTTCTCTTTGGGTAGAGCGTGTAAATGGCATCTTTGAATTGCGTCGTTTTGAAATCAAGAAGGGTGCACGGGTTGTTATTGTCGAAGATATTGTGACAACGGGTCTTTCCATTCGTGAGACTATTGAGGCGCTTGTTGCAGCAGGAGCAGAGGTATTGGCCAGTGCATGTATCCTTGATCGTTCTGGTGGTAAGGTCAATGTTGGAGTTCCATTGATTGCGCTTGCTGAATATGAGATAACCTCTTATACTAGTGATGCACTTCCTGCAGAGCTTTCTGTTCTTCCAGCGATTAAACCAGGCAGTCGAAATATTTAATTGTCGTTCTATTTTTTTTGTGCAAAAGCTTAAAAAGATTAATTTGGATGATATAAATTATTTCATCATCAAAAGATGTATATTGAGAGTCATATGCTTTTTCGTAGTCGAGAACCAATAGATTTTGTAACGCGTATTCGACTTTGGTTATGGCCACGTCGTTCATTTTCTCGCTCATTTTGCTACATACATAAACGTATTTTGCGTATATCAGCAACACCGCATGAAGTAGCATTAGGGGTTGCTGTTGGCATTTTTTTAGCTTGTTCCCCTTTCTTTGGGTTGCATATTATTTTGGCAATATTTTTTTCTTGGCTTTTGCGTGCAAACTTTGCTGCCGCAATCATTGGGACGATTTTTTCTAATCCACTCACATTTTTATTGATTGTCATGGCTGATTATAAAGTAGGGTATTTTTGTTTATCACTTTTTAGCGATGTCAAAGAGATTTCTCTTTCGCAAATTCGTGCTCTATTTAATGGTTTGACATTGTCAAATCTCTCTCTCCTCTTTAAAGGCGCATGGGACACAATTATGAGTCCTATGATTTTAGGTGGAACTCTTTTAGGTATTGTTTTTGGTGGTTTATCTTATATAGGTGTTTACAGAGCAACGGTTCGTTTTAAACAAAAGCGATATCAAAAGATTATAAAAAAAAGGCGTTTAAAGAAGCGTTCATCGGAAGAAAGATCGGGTAATACCGTATGATTGTTGGTCTTGGAAATGATCTGGTTGATATACGACGTATTGAGAAAATGTTGGTTCGCTATGGTGAGCGTTTTACCCAACGTATTTTTACGGATATTGAAAGGAATAGATCCGAAAATCTCAAAAAAAGCTCCTCTTCCTATGCAAAAAGATTTGCTGCTAAAGAAGCATGCGCTAAAGCCTTAGGAACGGGAATCGCTTGTGGTATCAATTGGAAAGACATGGGGGTCGTTAATTTGCCATCTGGTAAACCAATAATGCAATTAACAAATCGTGCGCAAGTGCAACTTCAAAAGTTATTACCTCCTCATCATGATGCAGTTATTCATCTTAGCATAACAGATGATTTTCCTTGGGCACAGGCATTTATTATTATCGAAGCACTTCCACGTGGATAGATGGTGTGAGAGATTGTGCTTTTGTTATTTGAATATTATGATGAAAAAAATTATATCTGTGATGAGAAGGCAGTTGGTGATGATCCAAAAAGATAAAGTGCATAAAAAAGAAAAAAAAGGCGGGGTTCGTGAATTTATTTCTGTTTTAGTACAGGCTCTGCTTTTAGCAGCGGTTATTCGGACACTTTTTTTCCAGCCTTTTAGTATTCCGTCCGGTTCAATGCGTCCTACTTTGTTGGTGGGAGATTATCTGTTTGTTTCTAAGTATGCATATGGGTATTCTCGTTTTTCCATCCCCTTTTCTCCTCCTCTTTTTTCTGGACGGATTTGGGCATCTCAACCTCAACGTGGAGATGTAGTCGTTTTTCGCTTACCAAGTAATCCGAAGATTGATTATATAAAACGCGTTGTTGGGCTACCAGGTGATCGTATACAAGTCCGTCAAAGTGTTCTTTATATTAATGATGAGGCTGTTTCACGTCACTTTATGGGGGAGATTGATAATTCTGATATAACAGAGGTTAACTATCCTGTTGAGGTTTATCGCGAGACAATGCCTAACGGTGTTAGTTATGATACACTTGATTTAGCTTTCATCCCGAAAGTTGATGATACAAAAGTTTTTGAAGTTCCTCAAGGACATTACTTTATGATGGGAGATAACCGCGACAATTCAGATGATAGTCGTTTAGATGTAGGCTATGTTCCAGAAGAAAATCTTATTGGTCGCGCGAGCGTGATTTTCTTTTCTATCAGTAACGGTTCAAGTGCTTGGCAGGTTTGGCGCTGGCCATTTGATGTGCGTTGGAAGCGTTTGTTTTCTTTCATAAATACGGTTCATGATTTGCCGCTTATCAAGCAAGGAAACAACGATGAAACGTCTAATGATTGATCAGCTTTTCAAGCTGACGGGGCATCGTTTTAAAGATGAAGAGAGGTTAAAGAAGGCATTAACACACTCGAGTGTACAAGATTCGGAACAGGGGAATTATGAACGACTAGAGTTTCTAGGGGATCGGGTTTTAGGGCTTTTGATTGCAGAAATGCTGTATCAACTTTTTCCTCAGGCAAGTGAAGGTGAATTATCAGTCCGTTTGAATCATCTGGTTAATGCGCAGACATGTGCTGATATTGCGCGTGAAATGAGGCTGCCTGATATGATCCGTGTTGGTTTTGAGATGAAAAATTTCGAGGGGCGTCGACTCATCAATATGCATGCAGATGTCGTGGAAGCTTTGATTGCCGTGATATATCTCGATGGAGGATTGGAAAGCGTTCGCCCTTTTATTCAAAAATATTGGCACGGTCGGGCAAAGAAAATGGATGCTGGTCGGCGTGATGCCAAGACCGAATTACAGGAATGGGCGCATATCCAAGGCAATGCACAACCACATTATCAGGTTATAAAACGTTCAGGTCCAGATCACGATCCTGTTTTTATGGTAGAGGTAAGTATTTCTGGGTTTGCTTCAGAGATTGGGCAGGGAAGTTCCAAAAGATATGCCGAAAGAATGGCAGCTGAAAAAATTTTGCGACGAGAGGGTGTATGGAAAACAGTGGGAAAAAATGATCATGAGTGACGTTATGAAAACGCGTTCTGGGTTTGTTGTACTTATTGGGATGCCTAATGCCGGTAAATCGACATTGGTTAATCAATTGGTTGGAACAAAGGTTTCGATTGTAACGCATAAGGTACAAACAACACGAACTTTAATCCGCGGTATTGTCATTCATGATGATGTGCAAATTGTGTTGGTCGATACACCGGGTGTTTTTCGTCCCCATAAGCGCTTAGAACGTGCCATGGTCTCTGCTGCTTGGGGAGGGGCTAAGAGCGCGGATGTTCTGCTCGTTTTAATTGACGCTCAAAGTGGTCTTTCGGATGAAGTTGATATGATGTTAGATATTGTAAACAACATGAAACAAGAAAAAGTTCTTGTTCTTAATAAGGTTGATACAGTTGTTAAATCATCTCTTCTAGCGTTAACCACTAAAATAAATGAACGTGTAAAGTTTGCGCAAACATTTATGATTTCTGCTCTAAACGGTTCTGGTTGCAAGGATTTACTTCATGCGTTGAGTAATATGATGCAGGAGGGACCATGGTATTATCCGGAAGATCAAATTTCCGATATGCCCATGCGTCATCTTGCTGCTGAAATTACGCGTGAAAAACTTTTTCTTCGTCTTCATGATGAACTTCCTTATTCCTCAACGGTTGAAACAGAAAACTGGGAAGAGCGTTCAGATGGTTCCGTTAAAATTAATCAAGTTATTTATGTCGAGCGTGAGAGTCAGAAAAAAATTGTCTTAGGAGCAAAAGGCGATACAATTAAAGCGATTGGTCAAGCAGCACGTAAAGAACTCATGGAAATTATGGATCAAAAGGTTCATCTTTTTCTCTTTGTGAAAGTGCGCGATAATTGGGATACCGATCCAGAACGTTATCGCGAAATGGGATTGGATTTTTTAAAATAAGATTTTTTAAAATAATTAAAGTAAAATGAAGTGGAAAGAACAAGCTGTTATTCTTGGTACACGCCAATATGGTGAAACAAGTGTTATTCTTGAGGTTATGACACGTGAACATGGTCGTTATATGGGAGTGGTAAAAGGGGGGCGATCACGTCGTATGGCAGCTCTTCTTCAACCTGGAAATTTTGTGGAGGCTGAATGGTGGGCTCGTTTAGAAGAACATTTGGGACTTTTTCGGCTTGAAGCTCTTGATCTACATGCGGCACGATTAATCTGTCTACCAGAAGCACTTTATGCTTTGCAATTGATAGCTTTTCATTTGCGGCTTCTTCCCGAACGTGATCCGCACCCCGTTTTATATGATATTTTACACCTTTTTATGCAGAATTTTGATGAACCATTTGTAAATGCAGAATTGCTTGTACGTTTTGAAATGCGGCTTCTTGAAGAACTTGGTTTTGGTCTTGATTTATCTTGTTGTGCTGCAACAGGTCGTCAGGAAAGGCTTCATTACGTATCACCAAAATCTGGACGGGCTGTCTGTGAAGAAGCAGGGGAACCTTGGAAAAAAAAGCTTCTCATTCTACCACAGTTTCTTGTGCAAAGAACGACTCGTCCTACTGATTCTAGTGACATAATAAATGGTTTTATACTGACGGGTTTTTTTCTTATGCGTCATGTCTGGGAGCCACGAGATATAAAGCAGCCGTCAGTGCGCATGAATTTGATACAATTGTTTGAGCGCCAATTTGGTATACAAGCATTAATTTATTAATCTGATGATAATTGAATGGGAAAATGAAAGTTTTAAAGACAATTGCTGAAGTCCGACAATATACTTCAGAGGAACGACGTTTAGGTTTTTCGATTGGTTTTGTTCCAACAATGGGGGCATTGCATGATGGTCATCTTGCATTAGTACAGTATGCAAGAGCAATGTGTGATCGCGTATTGGTTTCTATTTTTGTCAATCCAAAGCAATTTGGACCTCATGAAGATTTTGCTCAATATCCAAGAGATTTGAAGGGCGATTGTGCTTTGTTAGAAGAAGCAGGTGTTGAATGTGTTTTTGCCCCTTCTGTAGATGAAATGTGGCCACTGGGAAATGATACAATTGTGCAAGTGAAAAAATTATCACGTATTTTGATGGGAAAATTACGTCCAGGGCACTTTTGTGGTGTGACAAGCGTTGTTGCTAAACTTTTTAACATTGTCCAACCAGATAAGGCTTTTTTTGGGGAAAAGGATTTTCAACAAATTTTAATTATTCGGCGTATGGTTGAAGATTTGGCTTTTCCTATTGAAATTGTTGGAGTTCCTATTCTACGGGAGTCAGATGGTGTCGCTTGTTCTTCACGCAATCAGTTTTTAACATTAGAAGATCGTAAAGCTGCCAAAATTATTCCTGAAAGTGGGAAAGCAGCTGAAAAGCTTTACCATGAAGGTGAACGGTCGGTTGATAAATTATGCAAAACTGTTCGTGATATTTTACAACAAGAAACGCGTGCAATCATTGAAGCAATAGATTTACGGGATATGGAAACTTTATGCGTGATTAAAGGAACATTGAATAAACCAGCAGTTTTACTTCTTACTGTTCGCTTTGGAGAGGTAAGGCTGATTGATCAATATATATTGCAAGAGAAGGGCGGAAAATGAGTGTACATAAAACCGTAAAGCGTATAACATCTTCCGAAATACGTACAAGAAAGGGACAACAGCCAATTGTTTCTTTAACAGCTTATCAAGCTTATACTGCGCGGATTGCTGATCCATATTGCGATATCCTTTTGGTTGGTGATAGCGTTGGTATGGTTGTGTATGGATTTGAGACAACGCTTCCTGTTAATTTAGATATGATGATTTTACACGGACAAGCCGTGGTGCGTGGATCTCAAAAAGCTCTTGTGGTTATTGATATGCCTTTTGGCTCTTATGAGGAAAGTCCAGAGCAAGCTTTTTTAAATGCATCGCGTATTCTTGCTCAAACGGGGTGTGGTGCAGTTAAGCTTGAAGGTGGTGTTTATATAGCGGAAACAATTGATTTTTTGTGTAAACGTGGCATTCCAGTGATGGGGCACATCGGTCTTACACCCCAGGCGGTGAATCGTTTTGGTGGTTTCAAAACACAAGGACGAAAACAGAGTGATTGGCAAAGAATTGAAGCCGATGGGGCTGCAATTGAGGAGGCCGGTGCTTTTGCTATTGTTTTAGAAGGGATTGTCGAACCTTTAGCAGTAAAACTGACAGAAAAGCTTTCTATCCCTACGATCGGTATTGGTGCATCCAATCAGTGCGATGGACAAGTATTGGTTATGGAAGATATGTTGGGCTATGGTGCTCATGTGCCAAAATTTGTACGCCGTTATGGAGACCTTGAACAAGCCATGGAAACTGCAATAAAGAATTATGCAAAGGATGTCACATCTCGTGCTTTCCCAGCGGATAATGAAGTTTATAAACTAAAATAAACTTCAGTTTAAGATGAAAAGTTTGACAAGGGAACATTTGTTGTTTTGATAATGAAAGTGCATTATTTCATATATTTTGTATGCAATTTGAGCTGTGCTTTTTTTTTAAAGAAAGCTTTCTTAAGGAACTCAACTCCTATTTCGCGACGGCGTCTGTGAATGGTATAACGGTAAAGCTCCTATGAAGTGTACAATTTACAGAGCACTAGCATCTTTACGCTTCATAAGAGACATTTTAAATTCTTTCTTTAAAAGTTTTTACCCATATGCCGGTCCCACTTATGACGTGCAAGAGAATGATTTTGATTGATTCAATATAAACAGATTTGAAATGAGTGAATCTCACGATATTAGGGGCTCTCATTCAACATGAAAAAATAATGAATTATTATTATAAATCAGTGTGATGAGTCTTTAATGATAGGGAATC
Source organism: Bartonella sp. MR168JLCBS (assembly GCF_042194175.1). Lineage (NCBI taxonomy): Bacteria > Pseudomonadati > Pseudomonadota > Alphaproteobacteria > Hyphomicrobiales > Bartonellaceae > Bartonella > Bartonella sp. MR168JLCBS. The sequence continues at coordinate 249,947 of NZ_JBHIMP010000002.1, forward strand.
AACAATGCGAAGAGTCTATAATCTTTGGGCATCCAAGGCATTGAAGCGAGTTAAAAATGCGTTTTCAATTTGTTGGGTAGAATAGGGGTATAAATTAAGATCATCGGGTAAAATATTATTGGGAGAGCCAAAATAGCGAAGGGCTTCTTCTGTACTAAATCCAGCAAGCGTAATCGCTTCATAATATGCAGCGATACGGTCGGCTTGTTTGATTTTTTTTAAAAGTTTTTGAGAAAGATCAACGGGAAGAGAAAAGCGCATGTGGATAGCATCTTGGATGCCCTTTTCAATGCGTTCATATTGTGTTCCTATGACAGCTTTAAAGGGGGAAATCATATCGCCGATGACATATTCTGGAGCATCATGAAGAAGAGCATAAAGACATTCGTTGCTTCCCGATTGTGGAAAAAGTTTTTGAAATATTTGTTCAACCAAAAGTGAATGTTGTGCAACAGAATAGGCATGCTCCCCTCGTGTTTGACCGTTCCAACGTGCCACGCGAGAAAGTCCATGGGCAATATCCTCAATTTCAACATCAAAAGGAGAAGGGTTGAGAAGATCAAGTCTGCGTCCAGAGAGCATTCTTTGCCAAGCGCGTGCTTCTCCATTTTTTAATAATTCAGCTTTAGCCATGCATATTTTCTATAGTATTTTCAGGAAAGGTAAAATTCATATTTTCAGCAATGTTTATAGTGACAGGAATGTTTTTTACAGTAAAGGGGATGTTATGGTCCATAGAATCTTTGACGTGATCAATACGCATTAAAGCGAGAGCCTCATTTTCTACACACGTTCCCAAGTAGCCAAGCACTTTTGTTCCTGCTTCAATGCTAGATTGAGGGGTTAATTCACACTGGCCTTTTACAATAAAAATACGGCGACGTGCTGCACGGCGGTGGTGCATTCGTGAAACAATTTCTTGTCCAATATAACATCCTTTATTGAATGAGAGTCCATTGATTTGATCGTAATTAATATCATGAGGAAAGACTTTGCCAACTTCATAGTCTTGACCACTTTCCGCAATTGCATAACGGATACGCAATTGATTCCATGTATCATGATACTCTGAAGTCAAAAAAGGTTTTTTGCCATAGATTCGTATTATTTTTTCTTGTTGTGGGAAGCGTTTATCAACAAAACTTGAATCAAAATTTAAAGTATCTGATTCATTATTCAAAGAAACCGTAACAAGCTCTTGTAATGGTTGTGTAATTTCTACTTTTTTACGCAGCTTATAGAGCAACAGACGTTGGTGAAGCGTATCAGCTAAAGGCATTCTGATATCAATCAGGTAACCATTTTCTTTTTTTCCGATAAGAAAATCAGCAAGAATCTTTCCTTGTGGGGATAAAAGGGCTCCAGGGAAAAGTTCCTGTGGACTGATTTTTTTTACATCTGTCGTGATCAAGGATTGTAGAAAATCTGTTGCTTCTTCGCCTGTAATTTGAATAAGCCCGCGGTTTTTTAAGCAAATGGCATTTTGTTTTTCAATCATGGTTCTTGCCTTTCTGCTCAAAGTTACATAATCGATAAGTGAGCAATATGTAAGGAGCGTGGCTATGTTTAAAACATTTGATACAATTTTTAAAGGTGCAACACTTGTGAATCATGATGGAAGAAGCAAGCGTGATATTGGTATTACAAATGGTCGTATTGCTGAAATAGGCAACCTTACATGTGCATCGGCTAGTGAGGTCATTGATTGTACGGGGCTTCATATTTTACCAGGAATTATTGATAGCCAAGTGCATTTTCGTGAGCCAGGAAATGAATATAAGGAGGATTTGGAAAGTGGCTCGTATTCTGCTGTGTTAGGGGGTGTTACGGCAGTTTTTGAAATGCCTAATACCAATCCGTTGACAACATCAGAAGAAACATTAAACGATAAGGTTAAACGCGGATTTCATCGAATGCATTGTGATTTTGCATTTTGGGTTGGAGGAACGCGTGAAAATGCCCATGAACTCTCTGAGTTAGAAAGACTTCCCGGTGCGGCTGGAATTAAAGTCTTTATGGGGGCCTCTACCGGTGATCTTTTGGTTGATGATGATGAAAGTGTACGCCTTATTTTGAAGAATACACGCCGTCGTGCAGCTTTTCATTCTGAAGATGAGGCGAGGCTCAAAGAGCGTAAAATATTGCGTATTGAAGGGGATGCATCGTCACATCCGATTTGGCGTGATGAAGTTGCGGCATTAAAATGTACGCAGCGTTTGGTAAAAATTGCCCATGAGACGAAAGCACGGATTCATGTGTTACATCTTTCGACAGAAGAAGAAATTGATTTTCTAAAAAAACATAAGGATGTTGCAACAATTGAAGTGACACAACATCATTTGACTCTCACGGCTGATGATTATAAGAAGTTTGGTACATTAATTCAGATGAATCCGCCTATTCGTGAGTCGCGCCACCGTGAAGCTCTTTGGTACGGTGTTCAACAAGGAATTATTGATGTCTTAGGCTCAGATCATGCGCCTCATACTCTTGAAGAAAAACTTCAACCTTATCCCTCTTCACCTTCAGGAATGACAGGGGTGCAAACAACAGCAGCAATTATGTTGACACATGTGAATGAAGGAAAAATATCTCTTGAACGTTTTGTTGATCTCACTTCACATGGCCCTAGTCGTATTTTTGGTATAAGCTGTAAAGGGCGCATTGCTGTTGGGTACGATGCTGATTTAACCATTGTTGATCTTAAGAGAGAAGAAATTATTACGAATGGCTTAATTGGTTCGCGTGCCGGTTGGACACCTTATGATGGTCAAAAAGTTAAAGGTTGGCCTGTTGGGACTATTATCCGTGGTATGCGCGTTATGTGGGAAGGTGAAATTGTCACACCTTCACAAGGAGAGCCTGTTAAATTTATGGAAACTTTGGTGTAAACAGATTAAAAAGTATGCCGTAAAATATCATCTTTTAGAGTGATGATATAGGGTATGTCAGCCTCTTTGGCACATAAGTGTTTTTTATGCGTGGTGAATATTCTTAGGCTTATTTGTAGAAACTATGAAGCAAATTACATGAGTGGGAAGCCAAGAGGAATCTTGTTCAACAAGAACCTAGATTATTTACAGAGCAAATTTAGTTAACAATCTTCATCCTTTGAGGTGTGGGGAGGAAGCCAAAGAACGATTTTGTATGGGGAAAAAGGCGCTCATACGAATAAAAGCGTATCGAGACATTATTCTTTAAAAGTTTCTCTATTTTCAGAGCTGGTTTATTGCTCCCCGCATTTGTGAGAGGAATATCATTGATATCGCTAAAATGGAGAAAGATACTTTTTGCATAGATTAATTATTTATAATGCATGAGGAGGTTTTCAGATAAAATTCTTCCTTCCTCGATGTATCTTTGATTGGCTTCAATGGCTGCTTGGGTACAATGGTGATAATTTTCTGAGAAAGCACGATACGCTTCATTAAACGCTTCATAAAAATAAGCACGTCTTTGTGGAATGGGGTGTTCTGCTTCAATTAGTGCATTCATATAATCATACCATTGGTTTGTTGGAGGCTCGCAAAGATTTTGGAGAGAATGCAATGATCCCAAAATTTCTGCTAGTCGGAGTAATTTTTTTTCATAAGGTGGAGATTGTTGCGCAAAGGTTGGCATTGAAATGACAAGAAATATTAAAATAATGATGTTCATCAATCTATTACGCATTATTTTTATTGCTTTCTTTGAATAAAACTCTGTACAGATAAAATAATTTTGTCATGAGAACTGTGTAAAAAAATAGAGTTAATTGCTACATTATTCTCAATTATTGATTATAAAATATAGGGCGTAAGAGGCAGTAAGGAACCCATTGTGGAATATTGAAAATACTGACGAAGCTTTGTGTGGTTAAAAATTTAAGATTTGCTTCCTGAAAGCTATCTATTTTTCACATAGGTTTATATTGTGTTGCCTATAGAATTTTTTCTAAGCTCGTTTTCTTTAAGAAGGGAAAGCATCTCTAATGATAGAATGCTTTTGTTCAATCAAATAAAATAGATTGTTTTTATGATAAATGATGGATACAGCCGTGAATACAATGGGAAAATGGTAAGAAGAATTTACTATAAGAAAAAAGTTTTTAGCCTAAACCGCGTAATACGATAATTTGAGATAAGATGCATCTAAAAGGAGCGGTGCATAATATCGTCTATGGAGTCAATAATGAAAGAGTTGCGATTTTATAATACGCTGACACGTAAAAAAGAAAATTTTACACCAATAGATCCGACAAGAGTACGTCTTTATGTTTGTGGACCGACAGTTTATGATTATGCGCATGTAGGAAATGCACGCCCTGTCATTGTTTTTGATATTTTATTTCGTTTATTGCGTCATGTTTATGGCAATGAGCATGTTCTATATGCGCGTAATATTACAGATGTTGATGATAAAATTAATGCACGAGCAGCTTTTGAATATCCAAACTTGTCATTGAATGACGCCATTCGTCAATTAACAGAACGTACATATTGCCAGTTTCAACAAGATACAATAGCACTTGGTTGTCTATTACCAACCAGTCAGCCGCGCGCAACCGAGCATTTAGAGGAAATGCGCTCTTTAATTGAAAGATTGCTTGAAAAGGGGCACGCTTATAAAGCGGAAAATCATATATTATTTTCTGTAAGTAGCATAAAAAATCCTCCCCACTATGGGGCATTTGCAAATCGTTCTTTAGATGAAATGAGGGCGGGGGCGCGTATTGATGTTGCTGCTTATAAAAGGGAAGAGATGGATTTTGTTTTATGGAAACCTTCTGTGGAAGGGGAGCCAGGTTGGGAATCGCCGGCCGGAATTCCTGTTTTAGGTCGTCCAGGTTGGCATATTGAATGTTCTGCGATGTCAATGGCAAAGTTATTAGCGCCCTATGGCGGTGGTTTAACTTGTGATGATCCAACCGCGAATGTTTTTGATATCCATGGTGGTGGAGTTGATTTAATTTTTCCTCATCATGAAAACGAGATTGCACAAAGTTGTTCAGCTTTTGGGACGGAGCGAATGGCAAATTTTTGGATGCATAATGGTTTTTTACAAGTTGAAGGCAAAAAAATGTCGAAAAGCTTTGGCAATTTCATAACTATTCGTTCTGTTTTAGAGAATAATTTTTTGGAGTTTAATGGTATTTTAATCGATGAAATGAAGAAAAATTGGGCTGGTTTGTCTGCGCGTTTTTCGATGTTGCAAACGCATTATCGTGAACCATTAAATTGGACAGCGCAGCGTTTAATACAATCGAGTGGCGAACTATATCGTTGGTATGAATTGCTTCGCAGCAAAAAAAGTGAGATGGAAAACAATGAAGCAATTAATGATACTTTGATAGATGCACTCAGTGATGATCTTAATACTCCAAAAGCACTGACTCTTTTGCGAAAGTTTTATAAAGAAGGGAATGCGCTGGCTCTTGCTAATGGGATGAATTTATTAGGACTGTTACGACAAGAATGGATTAAAGAAATAGACTGCCCATTATTTATAAAAAAAACTTTTCTTGATTCAAAATTTATTGATCAACGTATTGCTGAAAGACTACGACTTATCCATAATAAAGAGTGGGAAGCAGCGGATACAATTCGTGATGAGCTTGCAGCGGAGGGGGTTCTTTTAAAAGACAGTAAGGATCCGCAGAGTGGTGAGCGCATAACTGTGTGGGAAATAAAACGATTTTAATTTTCCTATTCCAGCAGCTTACATAAATAAAGGGAGGAAAATTTGATGGAATTTTTATATCATTATGGGTATATCGCGCTTAAGCTGGCTGTAGGTCTTGTTGCCTTCTTATTTATTTTAAGAACGACGGGGCGGGGGAGCCTTAGTCAGATGACACCAGTTGATTTGGTCAGTAATTTTGTTATGGGAGGTATTATTGGAGGCGTTATTTATAATCAGAGTATTAGTAGCATTCAATTATTGCTTGTTTTACTCATCTGGCAAACCTTGATTACATCTTTTAATTTTTTTGCACGCTATTCAGTTTTTTTTCGTCGTCTTATTGCAGGGCGGAATGTTACATTAGTTTTAGATGGGGTTTTCCAAATAGATAAGATTAAGAACTTAGGGATCAATGTTAATGATCTCATTACGATGTTACGTCTTAAAGGGTGTCACTTACATGAAGCCGCTTTTGTTCGTTTGGAAACCAATGGTGATTTCACTGTCATTAAAAAGGAAGAAGGGAAGAAATCGACGATTTTAATAGAAAATGGTGAAGTTATTGATGATGGACTTAAAGAGATTGGTAAAACAAAAAAGTGGCTTCAGGCAGAATTGAAAAAAAACCATGTAAAAGTTGAAAATTTATTTGCAGCAGAGTGGTATGAAAATACAGATAAAAATAATAAATTGTATAGTGGATTATTTCTTGTTCCTTTTTCAAAAACAGTCTAACTTTACATAACGAGTGGGTATAGCTTATTGGAAGCGTAATGAAGAGATAAATCTATAAACAACCACAGGGGGGTATTTTGCCTTTTTCGTGTGGATGATAGAGAAGTAAGGACTTTATGAAACGCAATGAAATGACAAAGACTGTATCATCAGATACAGGCAGAACTCTGCACACACTTTACAATTTATGGCCCTATATGTGGCCAGTAGGGCGACGTGATCTAAAAATACGTGTGCTATGGGCAATATTTTATCTTGTTTTGGCTAAGCTCGTTCTCATATCTGTACCGTATTTCTTTAAATATTCTACGAATGTGCTTGATTCAAGCTTTCAGCTACCTGAATGGTTCCCATCCAGTTTGATTATTCCCATCATGCTCGTTTTGGCATATAATGTCGCACGTATTATGCAGGCTGGATTAAATCAATTACGCGATTCTCTTTTTGCCACTGTTGGTCAATATGCTGTTCGTCAATTGGCTTATAAAACCTTTGTACATATGCATGAGTTATCCTTGCGATTTCATTTGGAACGCCGAACTGGTGGGCTTTCTCGTGTGATTGAGCGTGGTACAAAAGGAATTGAAGCGATCGTAAGATTTTCAATTCTGAACACAGTACCGACAGTTCTAGAGTTTATATTAACGGCACTTGTATTTTACATAAGTTATGGGTGGCATTATCTTCTCATCGTTGTTGCAACGGTTGGATTATATATCTTGTTTACCATTAAGGCGAGTGATTGGCGCATTCGTATTCGGCAACAAATGAATACAGCAGATACTGAGGCCAATACGCGTGCAGTTGATTCTCTTTTGAATTTTGAAACGGTGAAATATTTTGGCAATGAAACTCTAGAAGCCGATCGATTTGATGCTTCTATGGTAGGTTATGAAAAAGCCGCAACAAAGATTTGGACATCGTTAAGCTGGCTTAATTTTGGTCAGGCTCTTATCTTTGGTATTGGAATGACGATCATGATGCTGATGTCAGCTTATGAAGTTTTTTATAAAACACAAACTTTGGGTGATTTTGTTTTTATTAATGCACTTTTAATGCAACTTTCCATTCCACTGAATTTTATTGGTTCAATTTATCGTGATATTCGACAAGGTTTGACGGATATTGAAGCAATGTTTGATCTTTTAGATGTTCAGAAGGAGATCGTTGATAAATCGGATGCTAAACCGTTAGAGATAAGGGATGGGACCATTCGTTTTCATCAGGTAAAGTTTTCCTATGATTCGACACGTCAGATTCTCAGAGATATTGATTTTGAAGTTCCTGGAGGAAAAACAGTCGCCATTGTCGGTCCATCTGGTGCAGGTAAATCAACTATTTCTCGGTTGCTTTTTCGGTTTTATGATGTTGACGCGGGTTCTATCACAATTGACGGGCAGGATATTCGTGACGTAACACAAAAGAGTTTGCGTGAAGCGATTGGCATGGTCCCACAAGATACAGTGTTATTTAATGATACAATTGCCTATAATATTTGCTATGGGCGTCCAAGTGCTACAGATGAAGAAATGCGCAAAGCTGCTGAAATGGCACAAATATCAAAATTTATTGAAATTTTACCGGAAGGTTTTCAGTCTATGGTAGGAGAGCGAGGTCTCAAATTATCAGGTGGTGAAAAACAACGTGTGGCTATTGCACGGACACTTTTAAAAGCCCCCCCACTTCTTATTTTAGATGAAGCAACATCGGCTCTTGATACGGCGACTGAACAGGAAATTCAACAAGCATTGGATATTGTAAGCCGTGGACGTACAACACTGATTATTGCTCACCGTCTTTCTACTGTCATCAATGCTGATGAAATTTTGGTTCTTAAAAGTGGTCGTATTATTGAAAATGGGGCGCATACAGAGCTTTTACGCAAGAAAGGTTTATATGCTTCAATGTGGAATAAGCAGCTTGAAGCATCGAAAGCTGAAGAAAAATTACGTAAAATACGTGAAGAAGATGAGACGAGTGTTGTTAATCGTAAAAAATAAATAGGGCAAAATGTAATCTATATCTTTATATGGAGTGATTGATTAAATACATAAAAAGACACAAGAGGAACAAAAAGATTTGTTGCTTGTTTGAGTTTACGATGAATAGGAAATTATATGAGTATTCTGCAATCTTTCCATAATAGCTTTGTACCGGTTCATAAAGAGGGGTATCCTTTTATTGTAGCGTTTTTTGTTATTTCGCTCATTCTTGGTTGGATATGGAGTCCGTTGTTTTGGTTTGGTCTCGTTCTCACGGTGTGGTGTATATACTTTTTTCGTAATCCAGATCGTGTGATCCCTTTAAATTCAAATTGGGTTATGTCGCCTGCAGATGGGCGTATTTCATTTGTGGAATCATGTGTTCCACCTGAAGAATTAGGATTAGGGAAAGATGAAATGATCCGTATTTCCATTTTTATGGATGTTTTTTCATGCCATATTAATCGTATTCCTATCAGTGGTACAGTAGAGTCTATCGTTTATCATCCAGGTCGATTTACCAATGCTGAGTTTGATAAAGCTAGCCAGTTTAATGAGCGTAATGGTGTGGTAATTGATAGCAAACATGGTAAAATCGGTATCGTACAAATAGCGGGAATGGTTGCACGCCGGATTGTTTGTTGGTCAAAAGAAAACGATGCCGTTATGACTGGTGAGCGATTTGGATTGATTCGTTTTGGTTCTCGCCTTGATATTTATATACCAACTGAAATGAAATTGCGTGTTGCAGTTGGACAGACCGCAATTGCTGGAGAAACAGTTTTGGGTTCTTTTGATGATAAGAGTGCCACAACGGACTTCAGATACGATTAGGACTCACAATGAAAAATTTTTCGCCATTTTCTTCATTCAATCCTGAGGGGCAGCATGATGATGTTGCAAGTCGGCGGCGTTCACCTACATCAATGCGGTATGTCATTCCCAATATCATTACTATTTTAGCAATTTGTGCAGGGATGAGCAGCATTCGTTTGGCTTTTGAACATCGCTATGAAGCTGCTATTTTAATGGTGCTTTTGGCCGCAGTTTTAGATGGTGCTGATGGTCGCATTGCCCGTTTAATAGATGGTAGTTCATCTTTTGGGGCACAGATGGATTCTCTTGCTGATGTTATAAATTTTGGTGTTACCCCTGCACTTATTGTTTATTCTTTTATCTTGAATCAAGCAAATCACATTGGTTGGGTTGCAGCCCTTGTTTATTGTGTTGCTTGTTGTTTGCGGTTAGCACGTTTTAATGTGATGTTGGATAACACCAATATACCTAAGTGGCAGAAAAGTTATTTTGTTGGTGTTCCAGCACCAGCAGGAGCATTACTCCTTTTATTGCCTACCTATTTAGGCGCTCTTGGTTTGGTCCCCAATTGGGGGTGGGCATTATTTTTTAGTCTTTATACTGTAATTATTGCTTTTCTTTTGATTAGTCGTTTACCAGTATGGAATGCAAAAACAATTGATCAAAATTTAAGGCGCGATATCGTTATACCGTGCATGTTGGTCATTGTTATTTATGTCGGTTTTCTTGCGACTTACACATGGAAAACTTTATTGATTACAGCTGTTAGCTATATGATTTTTCTCCCCTGTAGTTTTATCGCTTATAATAAACGTGCTACTTTAGAAGAGAAAAAGGCTGATGCTAAATCTATCCAAGAATCATAAAGTGTTTTATTCTTCTGTTGAGAAGCACAGGAAAAAGAGAGAGTTAAACGATTTACTTCTCCGATGATGATCAATCAGGTACATGATAATCTACAAACCGATTTTTATGAACATTAAAGAGTTTTCCAGTTTCCTTTAAATCAGGTGATAGCAAATGTACTATCTTTTTTGCAACCTCTTGTGGTGAAGGGAGAGTTTGTGGATCTTCACCGGGCATAGCTTCAGCGCGCATGGCAGTGCGTGTGGCACCAGGGTTGACACAATTAATCTTAATAGGGGTTTGTTTGAGTTCTTCTGCCCAACAGCGGGCAATCATCTCTAAAGCCGCTTTAGAGGCTGCATAAGCTCCCCAGAAAGGGCGCGCAGCATGCGCAACGCTTGAGGATAACAGAATGGCTCGTCCAGCATCAGATTCACGTAATAAAGGCTCAACAGCTTTCATTAAGCGCCATTGGCTGAAAAGATTTATTTGAAAAACATCTTCAAATACCGTGTTTTCTATATGCGCTATTGGTGAGAGTGTTCCAAGGATTCCTGCGTTTGCAACGATAATATCAAGTTTTTTCCAGCGTTTGGCAATTGAGATAGCAAGAGTATCGATGTTTTCCATATGATGCAAGTCAAGGGGAACAAGGGTTGCATGAGCCCCTTTTTCTCGGATTTGATTATCTAATTCAGTAAGTCCACTGACTGTTCGTGCAAGAGCAATAATATGAGCGCCGCGTGCAGCAAGCTCGAGTGCCAAATAATAGCCAATTCCTCTTGATGCGCCAGTAACAAGTGCAACACGCCCATGGAGACTAAAGTCACATTTTGTCATCATTAATCTCTTGTTTTAAGAACAGATGATTGATGAGTTTTGGAGAGATTTTCTTGATCAACCAGTTGCGTAGGATAATATCCAGTAAAATAATGGTCAGTAAATTGTGGATCGGCGTTATTCCGTTTTTCCCCTGCTACAGCAAGATATAATCCATCCGTTGAAAGAAATTCTAATGAATCTGCTCCAATAAAATCACACATAGATTTTAAATCTGGATATTGATTTGCTAAAAGGCTTTCAACTTTAGGTGTATCAATACCATAAAAGTCGGGATAGAAAATCATAGGGCTAGAAATGCGCATATGAACTTCTTTTGCTCCTGCATCACGGAGCATTCGCACAATTTTAAGAGATGTTGTTCCACGTACAATAGAGTCATCAACAAGAATAACACGTTTTCTTTCAATCACAGGACGGTTTGCAGAATGTTTTAACTTGACACCAAAAGCACGAATTTGTTGTGTTGGTTCGATAAAAGTACGGCCAACATAGTGATTACGGATAATACCAAGCTCGAAGGGAATTCCAATTTCTTGTGCATAGCCAATTGCGGCAGGAGTTCCTCCATCAGGAACAGGAACCACAACATCACCCTCACAAGGGGCTTCCTGTGCTAAACGGATTCCCATATTTTTGCGTGTTGCATAGACACTACGCCCTCCAACGATTGAGTCCGGACGGGCAAAATAAACATATTCAAACAAGCAAAGTTTTTCTGGTTTTTCATTTTTGGGTTTTATAATTTTTTTAGTAATTTCCCCATTTTTTTGTATTTCACATATGATGATCTCCCCATTTTTAACATCACGGACATACTTTGCTCCAATAATATCAAGAGCACAAGTTTCAGAACAAAAAATAGGCTTACCATCAAGTTCCCCCATCACAAGGGGTCTAATCCCTGTTGGATCGCGTGCAGCAATAAGCTTTGTACGTGTGAGCGCTAACATAGCATACCCACCTTCTACTTGCCGAATTGCATCAACAAAACGATCAGAGGACGATTCATAACGTGAGCGGGCAATAAGATGAAGAAAAACTTCTGAATCTGATGTTGATTGACAGATAGCTCCAGAAGCGATGAGTTCACGGCGTAATGTAAGACCATTGGTAAGATTACCATTATGAGCAATAGCAATGCCTCCAGCTTTTAATTCAGCAAAAAGGGGTTGAACATTGCGTAATGCTACTTCTCCAGTTGTTGAATAACGGGTATGTCCAATAGCGCGATTTCCTGGTAAGCGTGCAAGTGTTGTAGGATTTGTATAGTGATCACCAACAAGACCTAAATGCTTTTCTTGATGAAACATTTTATTATGGTAGGAAACAATACCAGCTGCTTCTTGCCCACGATGCTGAAGTGCGTGGAGTCCAAGAGCTGTTAATGTTGCTGCATCTTCATGCCCAAGAATACCAAAAACGCCACATTCTTCATGAAGGGTATCATCATCTAACGAAAATTCTTGACAGAAAACATCACTTTTTATCATCATATTCTTTCAGTTGTGATACGGAGGAATCATTAATATCACATTTTACATCATTTAGTTCTCTTTCCTCATGAAAAACTATTCTTTATTTTTTAAAATTATCTTTTTATGAGAGTGTTGCTCATACGTATGTTTATTGCTGTCTTTAAACAAATTTTCCGCCTTTTCGAGAACAGATCCAATATCTTTTGGGAGTATTTCCCAAACTTTTTGTCCTAGTGAATCTAAAATAGGCCTTGTTTTTGCATTTTTTAACCAATTCGCTTGAAGCTCGGGTTTAATCAGTGCATTAATCAGCAACATACCGATGACCATGATAAGTAAACCGCGAAGTGCTCCAAAAATAAAACCAATAGCACGGTCAAGGATACCAATTCGACTATCAATAATAAAATCAGAGATCTTCATTGTAATAATTGAAGTAATAATGAGAACAATAATAAAAATCGTGACCAATGTTGTGATCAATGCAATCATTTTATTAGAGAGATAGTGTTCAAAGAAAGGTAAGACAGGCTTGAATAAAAACAGTGTCGTAATAGCTGCAACTGCCCAAGAAATCAACGATAACACTTCACGTGAAAACCCTCGAAGCATAGCAAGAAAAGCGGACAACAGGATGATTACTACGACAATTCCATCAAGGATTGTTATGATCATTTGTTTGTTCCTTATACATAAAGTTGTGTTCTTATAAGTCTGTGTACAAATATATTTTTTGTTCTTATAGCAAGGATCTTTTGTATTTTATAGAGTTTTTTCTATATTATCATATCTGTGGTGCAGATCATTTTTTACTTACGGTAAGAGTAGCAACGAGTTCGGGAAGGTCGGAGAAAGTTTTTTGTTGAAAATTGAGCGACTTTATCATTTCGGTTGTTGTTGTGGGATGAAATGCTCCTTGAAAGCCGAGTTTTTTTGCTTCATTGATGCGCTGTGCTGAATGTGAAACAGCGCGGGTAGCTCCTGAAAGACTGACTTCACCAAAATATACATAATCCGTTGGCAATGCGATATTGGCAAGAGAGGATACCAAAGCAGCGGCTACAGCTAAATCAGCAGCGGGTTCTGATATGCGATATCCACCTGCTACGTTCAGATAGACATCATGCTGTCCAAAACGAATGCCGCAATGGGCTTCTAAAACGGCAAGAATCATAGAAAGGCGATTTCCATCCCATCCGACAACCGCACGTCTTGGTGTCCCAAGGGAAGAAGGAGCAACAAGCGCTTGAATTTCTACGAGTATCGGGCGTGTCCCTTCCATTCCCGCAAAAACAGCAGCACCTGGTGCTTTTTCATTACGTTCTCCTAAAAACAATTCGGATGGATTTATCACTTCGCGTAATCCTTTATCAGACATTTCAAAGACACCAATTTCATCTGTTGGTCCGAAGCGATTTTTTACAGTTCTAAGAATGCGATAATGATGTCTTCCTTCACCCTCAAAATAGAGAACGCCATCAACCATATGTTCAACAACTCGAGGACCAGCAATTTGCCCATCTTTTGTAACATGACCAACAAGAACAACGGCGGCTCCTGTTTTCTTGGCAAAGCGGATCATTGCTTGAGCACCGATACGTACTTGTGTGACAGTGCCGGGTGATGAATCTGCTGTATCTGACCATAGGGTTTGAATCGAATCGATAATCACCATATCAAGGTTTTTATGTTGGCTTAAGGTTGCCAGAATATCTTCAACATTGGTTTCAGCAGCAAGTTTCACTTCTGTATTGTTAGCTTCAAGCCTTTGTGCGCGCAGACAAATTTGCGCAATAGCCTCTTCACCTGAAACATAGATGACATTATATCCTTTACGTGATAAAGCAGCGGCTGTTTGTGTCAGCAATGTTGATTTACCAATACCCGGGTCACCACCAACAAGGAGTGCCGATCCACGGACAAAGCCTCCACCGGTAACACGATCAAGTTCAGCAATACCAGAATGAATACGTGGAGCATCTTCGATATTTCCAGAAAGAGATGTGAGTGTGACGATGCGTCCTTTACGAGCATTCTGCTTAGGAGCACTTCCTATGCCGCCATTTATAGTTTCTTCGATAAGGGAATTCCATTCTCCACAAGCACTACATTTTCCCGCCCAACGAGAATGGACAGTTCCACAATTTTGGCAGATAAATTGAATACGATTACGCACCATGTTGATTTAACCAATTTGCTCTGGAAGATAATTGCTATCGGCCAGATCACTGAATCGTGTGAAATCAGATTGAAAGGCAAGTGGCACGATTCCTGTCGGCCCATGGCGCTGTTTTGCAATAATAACATCAGCTTTTCCAAAAGCTTTGTCCATTATTTCTTGCCATTTTGTATGTTCCAAGCTACCTAACTTTGGTTCTTCATTTTTGAGATAATATTCTTCGCGATAGACAAACAGAACAATGTCGGCATCTTGCTCAATTGAACCAGATTCACGTAAATCTGAAAGTTGTGGACGTTTATCTGTTCTATTTTCTACTTGACGTGAAAGTTGAGAGAGAGCGATAATAGGAATGTTCAATTCTTTCGCTAATGCTTTTAATCCTGTGGTAATTTCTGTGATCTCTTGAACACGGTTTTCTGATGAACGCTTTGAACTGCTTGTCATGAGTTGGATATAGTCAATAAACAAGATATCTAAGCCATGTTGTCGCTTGAGACGTCGCGCACGAGCAGCTAATTGCGTAATTGATATTCCCCCAGTTTGATCAATATAAAGTGGTGCCTTTTGTAGTTGGTTCACCGCACGAATAATTTTTGAAAATTGTTCATCTGAAATATTACCACGCCGAATATCAGAAGAAGAGACTTCTGTTTGTTCAGAAATAATACGTGTTGCAAGCTGTTCGGAGGACATTTCAAGTGAGAAGAATCCTACAATGCCACCTTCATTTTCTTGGATATTGGCATTACGATTATAAGCATTAGCAATATTAAAGGCAATATTGGTAGCCAGTGAGGTTTTACCCATACCAGGGCGTCCCGCAAGGATAATTAAGTCAGATGCTTGTAATCCTCCCATTTTTTCATCAAGTGTTTTAATATGGGTGGCTATCCCGGATAATTGTGAAGAGCGCTTTTTCGCAGCACTTGCCATATCGATAGCTTTTTTGATAGCCTCATTAAAATTTTCAAATCCACCTCCATATTTCCCTTTTTCTGCTAGCTCAAATAACTGATTTTCAACAGTTTCAATTTGTTGGGTAGGCGTGAGCTCTACAGGAGCATCAAAGGCTGTATTGACAACTTGAGTTCCAAGGTTAATCAAAGACCGGCGGATAAAAAGATCGTAAATAACGCGTCCATAATCTTCAGCGTTAATAATAGTGACTGCCTCTGTGGCTAAGCGAACAACATACTGGTAGACAGTAATATCTCCAATTTTTTCTTCCATTTGGATATAGGGCTTGATTGTAACTGGATCTACACGTTTTCCTGTTTTAATAAGGTGAGATAAAACATGATAAATTTTTTGATGCAATGGTTCAAAAAAATGTTCTGGTTTTAGAAAATCTGAAACGCGGTCAAGAGAATCATTGTTGATAAAGATGGCACCAAGCAATGCCTGTTCAGCTTCAATATTATACGGAAGTTGCCGAAAAGAAGGAGAATCTTCTTTTTTTGAAGAGCCTACATTAACAACGTTAGTTTCTTCCATAATATTTTTCCACTAAAATTCCAAGTCTAGCTACTTTAGGCGATAAATTGAAAATCGTATAATTAAAAGAATAGAGCTACAAACCTTCATTTTAAGTTAAAATTATATAATTTTTCAAAGCTCTCTTTTCGTTGCTCATTTATCATTTGTATATTATTTGTGTTACGTCTATCTATTTTATTTTATAATACGTAATTTTAAAGTGGAAGTTTTGGTACTCTAAATTTAAGTATTTTGAAGTTACATGACCTTAAGATTCCAATATCTGTGTAAGCAGAATTACTCTTTTATAACTGAAATTATTTCAGATCATGTGAGGATACAATCAACTTACCGCTCATACAAGCCTTACCCTGAAAGGTAGAACTTTAAATTATTTTTGCTTTATATGCTGAAAACAAAAGATATTTCCTCTTAGTTATATCATCATTCTCGGCATGTAATGCCTTTAAATAATATATTGCTAATGCTTTCATAAAAATTAGGTTCTTTATGTATGATGGCCATAAAATACTCACTTTTAAAGTGTGAGTATTTTATGAGCAATATTTAAAATGGAATAAAAAATATAAAACAGAAAGCAAAAATAGCAATTAAGCTTCTTGATGAGAACTGTTTATATCGTTGTCATTAATTTCTTCTGCCAATAATTCTTCCTGACTTTCTTCTAATAATTCTTCTTGAATATTATATATTTCTTTAGCAGAAGTGAGAGTTTCACCTTCTGCTTGGCGTTGTGCTTCACTGGTAGAACGCGCAACATTAATAATCACGGAAATTTGAACCTCAGGATGTAAGCTAAGAGTGATAGTGTGAAGACCAATCATTTTTATTGGATGGTTAAGTTCGACTTGATTTCTCCCAATAGAAAAGCCTTCATCTGTTATAATTTCAGCAATATCACGTGTTGACACAGAACCATAAAGTTGTCCTGTTTCACCAGCAGAACGAACAACAATGAATGATTGTCCATCAAGTTTTTCAGCAACTTTTTGCGCTTCGCTTTTGCGTTCAAGATTACGTGCTTCAAGTTGTGCACGTTGTATCTCAAAATGTTTTTTATTGGCTTCATTTGCACGTAAAGCTTTACCTTGAGGCAAGAGAAAATTACGCGCATAACCATCTTTAACTGAGACAATATCACCCATTTGACCAAGACGAGGAATGCGCTCAAGTAAAATAATATCCATAGTTTTTCCTTTCGAACAAATAAATTTAGTGGAGTTTTTTGCGTGATTGAAAATTATATTGAATAGCAGCCCAAATTCCCATCAAAAGCATCATGAAAACAATAGGTGGAGTAAAAACGACTGTTAAAATAGCAATATAAACAAGAGAAAGTATAATAATCCGACCGTTTACCCCTTTTGTAATATTGTGAAGATATGCTAGACCGCTAATTAATATGATGACAGTGTATGCAGTACTAAAGACACGGGTACTCAAGTTAAGAGAAGCGCTCAACTCAATCATCGATGCTATGCAAACAATAATGAAAATAACAATTCCAGAAATTGGAAGGCGGAGAGTTTGGCTCCAATCATCACGAGGTCTTTTCAGCCATTTCATGTGTT
Source organism: Bartonella sp. MR168JLCBS (assembly GCF_042194175.1). Classification (NCBI taxonomy): domain Bacteria; kingdom Pseudomonadati; phylum Pseudomonadota; class Alphaproteobacteria; order Hyphomicrobiales; family Bartonellaceae; genus Bartonella; species Bartonella sp. MR168JLCBS. The sequence continues at coordinate 267,555 of NZ_JBHIMP010000002.1, forward strand.
GTGCTGCTATCATGGAAAAGTAAAGGTTAGCAATGAGAAAAACCAAACTATAAAGAGTCAAAGAAACAGCAGTAAAAGTTGCTGGATGCGTCATTAAAAGCTCACTAAAAGCGCGTATATCGGCTTCTTTTATTGACTGTGATTGTTGCAGAGTTTGTGCTATGTTTTCGGTGATTTTTTTTGCAATGACGGGTGTGGAAGGACGGGTTTGAACATAGAGCCCAATGAAAGTTGCTATAAGAGCGATAAAATTAGTTAAATGAAAAATAACCGATGATAATGGATACCATATCAGTTCGTTTTCTTTTTGCGCTGGTCGTGCAAGCCCAAGAAGCCAAGAAGCATAGACAGCAGGAAGGAAAAATAAGAACATCAAGCCAAGAGCAATATAGGTATTAGTGGTTATGATAAGAACAACAGTGGCACTTATGAGGGCGATGAGACTGGCTAGTGTTCCTTGACCGAACGCAACAATAAAAATTGGCAATGAAAGAAAGCAGCCAAGAAGAAGAGAAAAAAAGGGCGCGATATTTGCAACACTGATGATTGCCATTCCTATTACAACAGCAAACAATCCTGCTAAAATACCGATTAATATCTCATAGGTACGATTTTTTTTCATTTATTGCTGTCCTGCTTTCTGCAGTTAGGGGCGTGTCAATACCCCAACTTTGACATGTAATAGCTTAGCATAGGATGCAACAAGCTATTTTTTTTAATCATATAAGAAAAGCAACTGGAGAAACTCTCCAGTTGCATAGCGTATTGAGCGTTTACTTTATAACGTACGGAAGTAAGCCTAAAAAGCGAGCACGTTTGATAGCATTAGCTAATTCACGCTGTTTTTTCTGACTAACAGCAGTAATCCGTGAAGGAACAATTTTCCCACGTTCGGAAATATAACGTTGTAACAACTTGATGTCTTTATAATCAATTTTGGGAGCATTGGTCCCTGAAAAAGGACATGTTTTACGACGACGATGAAAGGGGCGACGTGCAGAGTTTTGATTAGTATCAGTCATCATTCTACCCCTTCTATAGCATTTTCACGTTGACGACGTGGAAAACGAGGACGCTCTTCATCGTGTCCAATGTGACTATTGCGATCAAGGTGTGAGAGCATAGCAGATTTTTCTTTTTCGTGTTTTTCTACGCGAATGGTCATATAACGCAAAATATCCTCATTGATGCGCATCTGACGCTCCACTTCAGCAATTGCTGAAGCTGGTGCATCAATATTGACCAAGGTATAATAAGCCTTACGGTTTTTACGAATGCGATAAGCAAGAGGACGAAGTCCCCAATTTTCTATACGCCCAACTTTTCCACCATGTGCTTCAATGACACCTTTGTAGAGACTCAAAAGTTCATCAACTTGCTGCGGTGTAATGTCTTGTCGGGCAAGGAACATATGTTCATAAAGAGCCATTGTTTTGCCTTTCTTCAATTAAATCTCACCGGTTTTAGCGCAAAGCCTCTGCGACTTGTCTTTTTTGGAAATCCAAAGAAGAAAGGACGCGTTTACGATTCGAGACATCCGAGAGCGGAGACACGGGAGGCCGGAAACATTGTATTTCCTACTGATATTTTACAGCCCTCCGTTCAACCTCCAGCTAAAGTGCCGGCAACGAATATTTCATATCTACAGGTTATCTTTTAAAATAGCAAGTTTATGCACATAAAAAAATTGATTTGTTAAATCTTGATATATTTCCCTCTTTTACAAAAAGATAATACTGTAACATAGAGGTAAAGGAGAGAAAAATGGACTTTTTAAACCAGATTGATGTTACACTCTTTGAAATGTTTGTCGGCAATCATCAAGCTTGGTCGATTGTAGTTTTGTTTAGTATTTTTTGTGCAAAGTTTTTAATTTATATTATTCCTCTCCATCTTTGTGCATTGTGGTTTTGTGGTGGGGAGAGGGAACGATGTGTCGTGCTAAGCATTTGCATGAGTATTTGTGCTGCTCTTTTCATAGGTTATCTCATTTCTCTTTTTTATTTTCATCCTCGCCCATTCGTGGTAGGGTTGACAACACCGCTTATTCAACATCGTGCAACAGCTTCTTTTCCTAGTAATCATGCCTTGACCATTGCATCTTATGCAGCTAACTTTTATTTTTACCGATACAAGGTTGCTTTTAAATTTGCCACGGTGTTTTTGTGCTTGATCTGTTGGGCGCGCATCTTTGTGGGTGTACATTATCCCTTTGATATTTTAGCAGGTACAATTTTAGGAAGTCTCATAAGTTTTGGTGTTATTCAGTTTATAGCACCCTATTTTCCTAAGTTTTTATATCAAATTCCGCCCTTAAAATATAATTTTAAGAGTGGTATTCGTTTTAAATGAAGGGCTTCATCTTGATTTGTGCGGATGAATAAGGTCAAAAGAAAATAATTTAATGGTATAATTTTAGGAGTTGATAAATGGGTGCAGCTTTTATTTTTCCAGGGCAGGGAAGTCAACTTGTTGGTATGGGGAAGGCGCTTACAGAGCAATTTATTGCCGCACGGATGGTTTTCGAGGAAGTTGATGATGCTTTGGGTGAGAAATTATCCAAGGTCATTTTTGAAGGACCAGCAGATGTTTTAACGTTAACAGCAAATGCACAACCGGCATTAATGGCTGTATCCATGGCTGTCATTCGTGTGATGAAACAATTAGGGCTTCGTATAGAAGAAAAGGTAAGGTTTGTTGCTGGTCATTCTTTAGGTGAATATTCGGCTCTTTGTGCTGCTGGTACATTTACTCTCACAGATACGGCAAGACTTTTGCGTATTCGTGGCAATGCTATGCAGGCTGCTGTCGCGGTTGGTGAAGGTTCTATGGCAGCACTGATTGGTTTGGAAGAGCACACTGTGGAAGAAATTTGCGAAACTGTTTCTGGAGAAGGACTATGTCAGATTGCTAATGATAATGGTGGTGGGCAAATTGTTATTTCAGGTAAAGCAAAAGCAGTTGAGACAGCGGTAGAGATTGCATCAACAAAAGGTGCAAAACGTGCACTTCTTCTTCCAGTTTCTGCACCGTTTCATTCATCTTTAATGCAACCTGCTGCTGATGCCATGAAGAAAGCACTTTTGACTGTTAACAAAATGCCCCCTATTGTTCCTTTGATTGCTAATGTTTCTGTTGCACCTGAGAGCAATCCAGAGCGTATTACTACTCTTCTTGTTGAACAAGTGACTGGGAGAGTGCGATGGCGTGAAACAATAGAATGGATCGCTGCTAATGGGGTTGATACGCTTTTTGAAGTTGGTTCTGGAAAAGTATTAACAGGTTTAACGCGTCGTATTAACAAAGATATAAAGGGGGTAACAATTGGAACAGTTGATGAAATAGAATCAGCGCTAGGCATGCTTGGCGTTTAATCTATAAGGAGTTAAAAAAATGTTTAGATTAACAGGACGTAAAGCTCTTGTAACGGGGGCTTCGGGAGGAATTGGTGAGGCAATTGCACGCTGCTTTCATGCACAAGGAGCCATTGTTGGACTTCATGGAACACGTGAAGAAAAGCTTAGAGAAGTAGCAACAGAATTAGGGCAGAATGTTTTTGTATTTCCCGCTAATCTTTCTGAGCGCCAATCGATTAAACAATTGGCTGAAGTTGCAGAAAGAGAAATGGATGGCGTCGATATTTTGGTTAACAATGCGGGAATTACTAGGGATGGTCTTTTTGTGCGTATGCAAGATAAAGACTGGGATGATGTTTTAGAAGTTAACCTAACAGCTGCTTCTCTTTTGACGCGTGAATTAATACATTCTATGATGCGCCGCCGTTATGGAAGGATTATTAACATTACATCTGTTGTTGGTGTTGTGGGAAATCCTGGACAAACGAATTATTGTGCTGCAAAAGCAGGCTTGATAGGTTTTTCTAAAGCATTGGCACAAGAAATTGCTTCGCGAAACATCACTGTCAATTGTATTGCTCCAGGATTTATTAAATCTGCAATGACAGACAAGCTTAATGAAAAGCAAAAAGAAGCCATTATGGCTGCGATTCCAATGAAGCGTATGGGAAGTGGGCAAGAAATAGCCGCTGCTGCTGTTTATTTAGCAAGCGATGAAGCAGCCTATACGACAGGTCAAACACTCCATATCAATGGTGGAATGGCAATGATTTGAGTATTTATTTTATTCCACATTGATTTATGAGTTGTATTATTTTAGATAGTAACGATTGGAATAGAAAGATGCATCTATTTCTTTAACATGGCCGTTGATCAATTGATGTCGGAAGGTCAAATTGGTTCATTTTGTAGGGGATATCCACAGGATGTTTTAAATCATTGCTAAAATCTTTTAAAGTAATGCATCTATTGCTTGATTAGATGAGCCGATATAGTTAACCAAATTATAGGAAAATATAAATTCGAGGATTTCAACATGAGTGATACAGTAGAGCGCGTTAAGAAAATTATTGTGGAACATCTTGGGGTTAATGCTGATAAAGTTGTAGAAAATGCAAGCTTTATCGATGATCTAGGGGCTGATAGCCTTGATACGGTTGAACTCGTTATGGCTTTTGAAGAAGAGTTTGGGGTAGAAATTCCAGATGAAGCTGCTGAAACGATTTTTACAGTTGGTGATGCAGTCAAGTTCATTGATAAAGCTTCTGCATGATTACTAAAGGGCAAAGGCATAAATTGCTTTTGCCTATATTCTTCGGAGCTCTTTTGAAAAGAGAGCTTTGAGATGTGAAGTTTAGTTCAAGGTTAGAAGTTATGAGACGTGTTGTTGTTACTGGTTTAGGATTGGTATCTCCATTAGCTGGTAATATTGAATATAGTTGGAAACGACTTCTTGAAGGAAGAAGTGGTGTCCGACGTATCACTGAGTTTGATGTGTCAGATTTGCCATGCCAGATTGCTGGGCGTATCCCCTTAGGGGATGGAACAGAGGGAACCTATAATGCTGATTTGTATATGGAACCTAAAGAGCAACGTAAAGTTGATGCATTTATTGTTTATGCAATGGCTGCTGCTAACCAAGCGCTTGCAGATGCCGAATGGTTTCCTAAGAGTGATGAAGATCAGATTTGTACAGGTGTGTTAATTGGTTCGGGAATTGGGGGAGTTGAGGGCATTGTTGAAGCTGGTTATACGCTTCGTGATAAGGGACCTCGTCGTGTTTCTCCTTTTTTTATTCCAGGTCGTTTGATTAATCTTGCTTCTGGTTATGTATCTATTCAATATGGTTTACGGGGGCCTAATCATTCTGTTGTAACAGCTTGTTCGACAGGGGCGCATGCGATTGGTGATGCGGCACGTTTGATTATGTTTGGTGATGCAGATGTCATGGTGGCAGGGGGGACCGAGTCTCCGATAAATCGGATATCTCTTGCAGGTTTTGCAGCTTGTAGAGCTCTTTCTACTTGTCGCAATGATGATCCTGAACGGGCGTCACGTCCTTATGATGCTGATCGTGATGGTTTTGTGATGGGGGAAGGAGCAGCAGTTGTTGTTTTAGAAGAGCTGGAACACGCCAAAAAACGAGGAGCGCGTATTTATGCTGAGGTTATTGGCTATGGTTTATCTGGTGACGCTTACCACATTACAGCGCCTTCAGAAAGCGGTGAAGGAGCTCAGCGTAGTATGATGGCTGCTCTTAAGCGTGCACAAGTGAATGTGAGTGAACTTGATTATATTAATGCTCATGGTACATCAACGATGGCTGATTCCATAGAGCTAGCAGCTGTTGAGCGTGTTTTAGGGAATTATGCACCACAAGTATCCATGTCATCAACGAAATCGTCTATCGGGCATTTACTTGGTGCCGCCGGTGCCGCTGAGGCTATTTTTTCTGTTCTAGCTATACGGGATAATATAGCCCCAGCGACACTTAATCTTGACAATCCATCGATTGAAACGAAAATCGATCTTGTACCACACAAACCGCGTGAACGAAAGATTGATACGATTCTTTCTAATTCTTTTGGATTTGGTGGGACAAATGCATCGTTGGTGATGCGACGTTTTAGGGGATAATAAGTATTTTTATTTAATTTCTGCTTTTGAGTTTTCTACTTTGTTATAAGGTGAATGAGAAATTATAATATTGTCCTTAATCGCTATTGAGGGGTTATGTCCGATGTGAAAAATGGAAAATCATTAAAGGACGTAAGTGATTCCTCTTCGAATCATTTAGCAGATAGTTATGACATGTTAGTACATAAAAAACGAAAGAAATCATCTATCGTCCGTAATCCGTTGGTTATTCTCGGTCATTTTTTTCTTATGCTGATTGTGGTTATTCTTTTCGCCATAAGTATTCCTCTTTATATCGGAAAAAGTATTTTTGAAGAAAAGGGAAAAATTGAGGAGGAACAAATTGTTCTTATCCATCCTGGCACAGGAATTCGTGAAATTGCTGCATTGCTAGAAAAACGCGGTTTCATTCGATCATCGGATATTTTTGTTTATGGGGTTGGTTATCACCAAAAAACAACGCATCTGAAGGCTGGTGAATATTTAATTCCGGCTCATTCTTCGATGCAGGATATTATGGATATTCTTGTGAAAGGAAAATCTATTGAGTATACATTTACAGTACCTGAAGGTTTAACGGTTCAGCAAGTTTTCGATCGATTAGCTGCGAATGAAATTTTGATTGGAGATCTTCCAAAAATTTTGCCTCCAGAGGGCTGTTTAATGACGGATACTGTTCGTTTTATTCGGGGGACAACGCGTAAAGAGATTGTAAACAGATTGCGTGAAGGGCAGACAAAATTAATTCATGCTATATGGGCTACGCGTTCACCTGATTTACCCATTAAATCAATTGATGAATTTGTTATATTAGCCTCAATTGTTGAGAAAGAAACGGGAATTGCAGCAGAAAGACCAATGGTTGCCTCGGTATTTTATAACCGCCTTACAAAGCATATGCGTCTTCAATCGGATCCAACAGTTATTTATGGTCTCTTTGGAGGAAAAGGAAAACCATCCGGTCGTGCAATTTATCGTTCAGATCTTGAGAAGCAAACACCATATAATACTTATAAAATTAATGGTTTGCCTCCAACAGCTATTGCAAATCCAGGTCGAGATTCTTTGAAAGCGGTGGCACATCCACCAAGCAGTGATGCACTTTATTTTGTTGCTGATGGTTCAGGAGGGCATGTTTTTTCTCGAACTTTAGAGGAACATAATGTGAATGTTCGCAAGTGGCGAGAATTAAAGGCAAGACATTGAATTTATAATGATAATACATCTTTTTGCATCGTAAATGAGAATGCAAAATATAGTAAAATTTTTCTCTTTAAACTTTTTATGAGAATGATAAAAAATCATTTTCTTGTCAGTCACAAGTGGGATTAGCGTATGGATAAAAATATTTAAGAAAGCAGTGAATACACTGCTAATAACTTATCTCAAAAAAGAGCAGAATAACATTGATAACTGCTAAGAAAACACATTGATTAGGGGAAAGGTTGAGATAATGTATAATTCAAATTTTGGAGAAACATTTATGAACAAAGTAGAGTGATGTAATGACAGTCTTCGAAAGTAAATTGAGTGTTATAAAAATAAATCAACGCCGCGGTTTTTTATTTATTCTCTCTTCTCCTTCAGGTGCTGGTAAATCAACAATTTCTCGATTACTTCTAAAAGATGGAAAATTAGAGCTTTCCGTAAGTATGACCACAAGGAAAAGGCGTCCTAGTGAAGTAGATGGACTGCATTATCACTTTATTTCAAAGGAAGAGTTTGAATATAAGCGTGATAGAGATGAATTTATTGAATGGGCAGAAGTTCACGGGAATTATTATGGCACTTTACGTGAAACTGTTGAGAACGCATTGAGTACTGGCCGTGATATGTTATTTGATATTGATTATCAAGGTACCGAGCAGCTGCAAAAAAAGATGCTAGGAGACACTGTATCTGTTTTTATCCTTCCACCATCAATGAAAGAGCTTGTTTCGCGTTTACATCGTCGAGCAGAAGATAGCCAAGATATCATCAATTTACGATTGGAAAATGCACGAACGGAGTTAAAGCATTGGCGTTCTTATGATTATGTTGTGATTAACGAAGATTTAGATCAGTCTTTATCTTTTATTAAATCAATTTATTTAGCTGAAACCGTAAAACGCGAGCGCTGTTCTTATCTTGACTCTTTTGTTGATGGGCTTATTGCTGAAAAGATCGATAAATGTCTTGATTAAAAAAGGTTGCATAACAAAAAGTGCAATTTTTTAGAGCACTAGATGCGCTAAAGTTACAAATTCTGAAACCGAGAGCGTTTCAGCACGGCGTGTTCCATCAATTCCAGCTTTTTCTAATAGCACTTCACCTCCAAGTGTTTTGAGATTTTGACGAAGCATTTTTCGTCTTTGTCCAAAGGCGGTTTTTGTGACGAGGCTTAGTTTTTGTGCAGAGCAGGCAAGAGGTTGTATTCGCGGAATAATATGAACAACGGAAGAAGTTACTTTAGGTATTGGTATGAAGGCTTGAGGGGGCACATCAAAAGCAATTTTAGCAGTGGTACGCCAGCCAGTTAAGACACTAAGACGTCCATAATGAGTAGATTGGGGTTTAGCTGTAATCCGTTTGGCAACTTCACGTTGAAACATCAATGTCATTGATTCATAAAAAGGAGGCCATGGTTCAGTCAAAAGCCAATTTAATAAGAGTTGTGTCCCAATATTATAGGGAAGATTTGCAATAATGCGAGGTTTTTCGGGGCTTGTTTCAAAGAGTTTTGAGAAGTCTTGCTTCAGTGCATCATTACAAATAATTTTTAATTTTTTAGGATAGTGTTTTTCTATTTCTAAGAGAGCTGGTATGCAGCGTTCATCGCGTTCTATTGCTGTTACAATGGCACCCTTTGCTAGCAAGGCACGTGTGAGACCTCCAGGACCAGGACCAATTTCAAGAACAGGTTTTCCTTCTATATTACCTGCGTGATGAGCAATTTTAGATGTTAAATTAAGATCAAAAAGAAAATTTTGCCCCAAAGATTTATGCGCTTGTAATCCATATATATCAATGACCTCACGTAGAGGAGGGAGATTATCTATAGGCATGGTATTAAACTATTTTCGGCAAGTTGATTTGCAAGTTTAAGAGCAGCAATAAAGCTTTCGGGAGAGGCTATCCCTTTATCAGCAATGTCAAAAGCAGTTCCGTGATCTGGAGACGTGCGAATAAAAGGGAGACCTAACGTGACATTAACAGTGCTATCAAAGTCTAATGTTTTAACAGGGATAAGGGCTTGATCATGATACATACAAATGGCAACGTCATAAGCCTTTCTTGCGCATTCATGGAACATTGTGTCGGCAGGCAGCGGTCCTGCAATATTGAGTCCTTTCTTTTTAAGATATTCAATAGCAGGAGTGATAACTTCAATATCTTCTTTTCCCATTGCACCTCCTTCTCCAGCATGAGGATTAAGACCAGCAACAGCTAGTCGGGGTGACGTTATTTTAAACCGTGTTTTTAAGTCACATTCAGTAATAAGTACCGTTTGAACAATTAAATCACGGGTAAGCTGTGAAGGAACATTTTTAAATGGAATATGAACAGTTATTGGTACTGTTTTTAATCGAGGTCCTGCTAACATCATAACTGGATGGTAACATTTATGAAAAGCTTTATGGGCTAAATCGGCTAAAAATTCTGTATGACCTGGAAATTGAAAACCGGCATCATAAAGATTCTTTTTTGCAATAGGACAAGTAATAAGTGCACATGCATGGCCATTTTGAATTAATTGAACACAGCGTTGAATTGCTTCAATGATTCCAGAGGCATTATTCGATGAAGGTATACCTAATTGATCACTTTGTTTGTTTTTTAACGGTATGATAGGAAGAGCGTTTTGAAAATTTTTTGCGGAATTATTGATTAAAACAGATTGCACCTCAACATCAATCTGTAAAAAACGAGCGCGCGAACGAATAACATCTGGATCAGCAAGAAGCACAAAAGGTGGAATTTGGCGCGTAACACGCAAACTCCACGCTTTTAGTACTATTTCAGGACCAATTCCGGCAGGATCACCACCGCTAACAATAAGAGCAGCCATTATGAATTTTGAATGCGCGCCACTCGCCGCAGTTCTCCTAAATATTTGTCGCTTAATTCTTCAAGTTTTTGCGGGCTTCTTTTTTTACTATCTTGAAGAGAAAATATTAGTCGAGCGACATAATCATCAGAAACTCTTTTTATTTTGCAGACAGCAATTGCTTCGATTCCATCAGATGTTTCTTGTAATTTTGTCATTTTTCCAGCAGGCGTTGCAAGAATAGCTTGTTCCCATGCATTGGGAAGTTGGGGCTCCAGAAACTTTCCTAAGTGGCGGATAGTAACGTCTAAAATACCTCTTGCTTGATTGTGAGCATTGGCACATCCACGGAAATGTGCACGAAAATTGCTTGCTTCTCTTTGACGTCTTTCAAAAATTTCTGAACGACGATGTGCAGGAATGACAAAAACAATTCGCTGTAATGTATATTCATTGGTTGAAGGTTTTACACCACCATTTTTTAATATCCTGCGTACAGCTTCTTGTTCGCTAATCATACCTGTTTCAGCTTGATAGCGTGCGCTAACAAGACGCCCCCATCCTATTTGTCCACGGATGTAATCTTTAAAGTGTTGCACAGTGATCTCAGTTTGGATCAGAATCTGGTTGAGCTGATCAATCGTCATATTATTTTGTGTCGCAAAATTCTCAAAAGCTCTATCAACTTCATCATTGCTTACTTCAATATTACGACGTTTTATTTCAATATTTTTTAGCTTTTCATCGATAAGCTCTTTTTTAGCCTGTGCCACCAAATTGCCTTGCTTTTGTTGTAATCTGAGAAAAGCAAGGCGCCTTTGTATATCATAATTTGTGATGGGGTTGCCATTAACTGTAACAACAATAGAAGTCTGCGCAAAGACTGTCGGAATCAAAAATCCATTTATTAGCAGGCTGCTTACGCTCAAAGACGTAATATAAAATAAAGCAAGAACACGCTTTTTCAATTTATTCATGTGAATAGGCTTTCGCATTGTTTATTAATTCTCATCAACAACTTAAAATATACTCTTTCTTTCATAAAAACAATGATAAGTTAAATGACTGATACATTCTCTTTATAAATTAATCTATCTTTTTTCCGATATCTGCAATCGTACGCAATGAAAGAGAGAAATTAAAGTTTTGCAAGGGTGTTTTCCTGCCTGGATTCGTTACCTGTTGATAACCGAATGTTAACCCGAAACATTCATCTGTATAATTCAAGCTAATTCCTCGCTTTACAAATGTACCAGATACTAAATCATAACCGGTGTTGCTATTAATAGACCAATAATCTGCTAGTTTAAGTCCTGTTTGAAAAGAAATTTCTTGGCGCTCTTGAGGATATTCATAATCTGGTTGCTTTGCGATATAGGCATATTGTAGAGCCGCCCAAAAATTTTGCCATTTTTGTGATGCTTCGATTTCACTACGGCGGATTTTTCCTGTCTTTTTGTCAAAGCGTCCACGCGTTTCTAAGGAAAAACCACTTTTATGGGTTGCACCAAACATTGCAACATAGTCTGAACGTTTTGCCTCTAAGCTAGAATGAATACCTACATTGACAAAGTCCTTTTCTGCAAAAGAATTCTTTCCTGCTAGATGAAAGGATTGTCCAACAAGACCATAAAGAGACCAATTGTCATTAAAGCTTCCAGAATATCTTAGACCTATATTGGCTCTTGTGCCACCTTCTACACGATCATAACCAGAAAATTTGTCTCGTTGAAAGAGAGTGGTTGCATCAAAGACAAAGCTTTGAGCATCTTCATTAGGAATTTGTCCAATATATTGTTCATTATTGCGTATAAAAATTTGTGCGGTTGGTTCTATAATATGTGTAGAATGATCCGCTGTAATAAGGAAGGGATAGCGTAGTTCCAACCCTGCTGTTGCCATGCCACGAATTGTTGAACCATGAATTGCGGATGAGGAATTTTTTTCTGTAGAAGCTGTATAATTTTCGCTTGCATTGGTTGTAATGATATCAGCTCGTAGAGAGAGAAGGGGGGTTAAGATGAGTCCGTTGTGCGTGTTGAAGCGCTTTTTCCACTGAAGCTCGTTTGTTAAACGCAAACTATTTCCAGCCATACCAGAAAGTCTTACTATGTTGAGAGGGGTTCCGTTCTGGTCGGTAGAACTGAAGTCAGTATGACGACGATAAATTGATTGCATATTACTATGGAAGGTAAGCTCTCCATTATAAATGGGTTCATCTGGTGTGAAAAAATAATCGATGCGCGGTAGGACCCAAGCTTGCCGAGAGTGACGTTCATAATGAGGATCATTCAATATTGAATCTTGAACTTTAAAATGATAAAAACGCATATCAAAATAATTTTTTCCTGCAAGACCATTCAGATAGATCTGAGAAAGTTGTGTAGGATTGCTATAGTTTTCAAGTTTATAGGCACGACTAAAATGCCGATCTGATTGTGCAAGGATATCCCATCCATAAGTCCAGTGTGAATTAATACGAAAGTCCCCTTTTGTTGACAGCATATAACGGTTTTTATGCTGTGCATCAATCGTATCATTATCAAATCTATGCCGTTTCATTTGGTATATATGAGCAAAGCGAATATTATAACTGCCCATTTTAAAACGTTGACGCCATTCCCCTTCGGTTAAAAGCCCTTGTTGGGTATAAACAGTAGAAGAAAGGGTAAAATCATAGTGAGGGGCGAGATTCCAAAAATAAGAATTCTTTATCCCCATACCGAGATAATCAGTATAAAAAAAATGAGGAGTAAGCAGACCGCTAGCACGCCTGACAGTTGGATCATAGATCTCAAAATTTGGAAATTTTATAATCGGTACACCAAAAACTTCAAAACTGCTATTTTCAAACCGAATTTTTTTGATGCTATTATTCCATATGATCTTTCTTGCTTTAATTTTCCATAGGACGTCTCTATCTGGTTTATAAGAGCAAGGTTCACAGGCTGTATAGGTTGCATTTTCAAAGACTGTTATGTGATTGTTTTTGCGTGTAGCATTTTGGGCTGAAAAGTGAACATTGTTGGCTGTATCAATACGTAAGGCGTTTACAAAACCCTCGCCAAGATCTTTGGTCATATCAATTTGGTTGGAATAGATTTTATTACCATCCTTTTCAGTAATTTCAACGTTCCCTTGTGCTATAAGCCGTCCTGTTTTTTGATTGTAAATAATTTTTTGAGCGACAACTTTATTGCCATCATATTCGATTTGGACATTACCTTGTGCAGAAACAGTGTTTTCATCACGATTGTAGATGAGTTCATCCGCAGAGAGCAAAAGAGGACGTTCCGGATTTCGAATGCGACTTTGGGAAGGAGACATAAGGCTTTGAGCGTGCGCACAATAAGACAAAGCGCCTCCTAAAATAACCCCCATAACACTTGTAAAAGCGAGAGCACTTAATTTTGTTAAAATAATTTTTTTAAGTGTTAATGCTTTCACTTAGCCATCCTCTTTATGAAGTAAAAAAGAGATTCCTAAGAATAACGCAATAACAACGGGTGTCCAAGCTGCAATAATTGGTGGAATATATCCAGCATTACCAAAAGCTTGAACGAGTACGGAAATAACATAAAGCGTAAACCCAGCTATTACTCCACCAAGAATCAACGTTCTAGATTGCCCAAAACGCGTAAAATTTAAAGATACAGTTGCTGCAATGAGGGTCATTGCCACAAGTAATGCCGGTAATGCAATTAAAGATTGGAAATACATATCAAAATTATTAGCAGAATAGCCAAATGAACGTGCAATCATAATTTTTTTTGGCAATTGGTAAAATGGAATAGTCGCGGGATTCGCTAAACGTTCCGTTAAAAATTCAGGTTTTAGATTGGTTTTTATTTGCAACACGGTAATTTTTTCAGGAGGATGCCCTATTTTATAGATTGTTCCATTTGTTAATAGCCAAGATCCATTACTCAAGGTTGCTTTTGGGGTGTTAATCCAATTTTTGACGGTTGCGTTGTCATTGTATTGTACAAAGGTTGCATCGATAAGAGAAAGTCCTTGGTCGGTGATAAATTTAGCACCAATGGTTGTTCTGCCTAAATTTGTACGTTGTGTTAACCAGTGGATACCTGTATTATGAAGAGGTGTTAGTATATTGTTATTGCGCCATTCAGTCATCTTTTTTTCTGCTTGAGAAAATCCCCATGCAGCAAGTGGATTAATGAGAAGAACTGAAAATAATCCCAAAAGAAAAGCTCCCAAACAAGCTGGCATAAGAAATTGCCATGCAGAAACACCGATTGAACGAGTCACCACAAGTTCAAGTTTTTTGTTGAGCGAGATAAGCGTTGCCATTGCAGAAAAGAGTGCAATGAAAGGGATAAGTTGTTGCATGATAAAAGGGATGCGTAAAACAGAGAGGAAAAATGCATCTTTTGCTGTATGATGCGGAATGGAGGACAGCCTACCGGAGTTCTCTGTGAAATCGATTAAAAGAGCAAGGACAAAAATGCTTCCCCAGAAATAACAAGTTATTTTAAGATAACGTATAAAAAAGTATCGTCCAAGTGTCCACCCAATCATGATATTTCATCCGAGGAATCTTGAGATTTTCGATGTTCAAATTTGTTCATTACTTTTTGAAAAGCGATTTGAATAATCTCATTAACTTTTGTGGGGAGCCCAATTTTATGATTCGTTAAAAGCATAAAAAAAACAAATGCACTTGTCCCTATGGGCATAATATAAAGGAGAGGAACGTATGCAAGATCGTTCTTTGCTTTTTCTGCAAAAAAATATCCTATCCAATACACCAGAAAAGAAAGGGTAATTGCCGAGAAATTTGCGGAATGACGAGCTTGTCGATGGGAGCATACATCCCCTGCCGCTGCTAATGCAATAAGTGAAAAAACAATAGGGTAGAGCCATTGGGTTAATCTGCGGTGAAACTCAGCTTTATATTGGAGTGGTTTTCGTTGATAGTAGGGATCTTTTGGATCAGGATTTTGTAAATAAGAAAGAGACCGATCTTTTGGATAAAGAGTAGGTGCTTTATCACTGGGGATAAACTCCCCTAGGCTAAAAGTATATGAGCTAAATTGAACGATTGAAACACTGTTATTTTGATGGTTAACTCTTTCTATTTCACCGTTATTGAGAACCAGAAAACTGCCGTTTTTATTGCTCACAATGGATGCGTCTGTTGCATAATAAAAAAGATCAGTCTTAGGATCACGCTGGTCGGCAATGAAAAGGCGTTTAAGTGCTCCATTTGGATTTCGTTCGCCAATTTCTATGTAAAGGTTATTAGCGAGTTTTTGGAAGCTTCCTTCACTAATGAATAGATTAATAAGATCAAAATGAGCGCTTGCTAGCATTTGTCGCATATGAAGACGCGCTTGAGGAACAACAAAATTAGCTATAGAAAAGGAGATACAGGATGCAACAATAGCAAGAAGAAGAATAGGTTTCCAAACAGTACTTTTAGGAAAACCAGAGGCATTGATGACAGCAAGTTCTGAGTCTTGATGCATTGCTGAAAGGATGGTTGTAATTGCGATTACTAATGCAAATGGAATGACAAGAAAAACAACAGAAGGGACCAATGAGAGTGAAAATTGTAAGACTGTGAGGAGTGTTTGTTTACTTGTTGTGAGAAAGTTTATCCGTGCGAGAATTTGTACTGTCCAACTAACGCCCACTGCTGCAATCATAACAGAACTAAACAAAACAAGGACACGTTTCAGGATGTAGAACTCAATAATACGCATAAATTGGGGAAAATCCTCAGTCTTTAATTCGATAGCAAATATTTTACTGCTTTCGGTTAAAATGTAATAAAGCTCGAAAAAATACCCTTCTATGAATTGGATATTTTAACCAAATAAATAATATAAAATTGCCTATGAGGTCCTCTTTAAATTTTCCGTACATTATATTTTATTTTCAACTATAGTCTACAAAGAATCTAGAAAATAACTTAAAAAAATTTTTTATTAACGTTGAAATTAAAATTTTTTGTCTTTTAAAGACACGTGCAAAAAGATAATGCATCTCAATCAAAAAAGAGGGTTTATATCTTGAACCGTTTCCTTTTATACTGTGGGTATGGAATTTTCTCTAAAAAAGATGTTAGCTTTTTATAAAGGGTGATAAGGGCTTAAGAGGTTGGATATTCTATTCTATCATTTGACGCAGTCAACGCTGAAAGATATTTTGCCAACGCTTGTAGAGCGTGCATTGGCTCGTTTTGGTAAGGTAACAATACAATGTGTAAGTGAAGAACAACGCGATTCTATAGATATGCATTTATGGGTTTATGCGGATGAATCATTTATTGGACATGGAACTGAGTGTGATCAATATTCAAACTTTCAGCCTGTATTTTTGACGACAGGACAAGAAAATCCGAATGATTCAAAGATTCGTTTTCTCATAGAGGGAGCCGTATGTTCGAATATTGATACTTATCAACGGCTTGTTGTGATATTTGATGGTAGAGATGATGAGCAGTTGAGTCTTGTTCGTGCACAGTGGAAAAAATATAAAATGGAAAATCATAATTTAACGTATTGGCAACAGACTGAAGATCGTTGTTGGGAAAAACAAGTTTAATGCGTCTCATCTCTGTTGTTCTGATTTTTATAGGATTGATAGGAATAGTAAATCCAGCGCTTTTTATTGCGAAAGGATCAGGGGGAGGGCGTTGGGTTTTTATTGTGATTTTTCTTTTAGGCATATTAAAGATATGTCCTACAATTAAAAAAATGAAACGGCATCATGATAATTGATCGAATTTTGCTTGTTTTATGGGCTGTGATATTGGCTTTTTTTTGCGTTTCGTGGTTGGGAACAACACATATCCTATCAGGAATGTTTACTGTTGCTTATATAAGCAATATTGCAGATTTTTTATTTTTCTTTTTGAGTGCCTTGTTCGCAGGAATATTGTGGTGGAAAATACCGCAACCCATGTCTTTAAAAACGAAACTGGCAGCATTTTTGCTGCCAGTACTTATTTTATTCTTCTTTATTATGTTTTAGTTGGATATTTCATCATCTGTAAATCCGACGAAGCAAATCAGTGAAATAAAAGAAGCAAGAAGCAAATAATAGCCGATATAAGATGTATCAAAATGTTGTACCAGATATTCTGCAATATAAGGCGCAAGAGAGGCTCCTACGATACCCGATAAGTTGAAAGTAATAGAAGAACCAGTATATCGAATTGCTGTTGGGTATGGTGAAGCCAAAACAGCACCAAGAGGACTGTATATCATCCCCATGATAGACAAACCGATAACAGACATTGCAAGGACTCCTATAACTCCAGAATTTAAGAAATAAGGAATTGCAAAAGAATAAATACCGGTGATAATTGTAACCCAAATCATCAAAGTTCTACGTCTAATACGATCAGCGAGTTTTCCAGTGATGACAGTAAAAATTCCACAGAAAATAGCACCAACAATTTCGACTTGAAGAGCTTGATAAAATGGCAATTGCAGATGGTTTGTTGAGTAGCTTAACAAATATGCGGTGACCAAGTAAAACAAAACAAATGTTGCCATACCAGAAAATATTCCAAGAAATAGGATTCGTGGACATTTTAAAAAGACATCGATGATAGGAACTTTGACACGTTCTTTACTTTCAAGAGTTTTTTTGAATTGAACAGTTTCATTGATTGAAAGACGGACCCATAATCCTATAATCATAAAAACAACTGAAGCAATAAAAGGAATGCGCCATCCCCAAGCTAAAAGTTCTTCATGATCAAGGAAATGCAACAGACCTAAATAAACGGCAATAGATAAAAATAAACCGATTGGAACACCCAATTGGGGGAACATCGCGTACCAGCCGCGCTTTTCTGGAGGGGCATTTTCTGTTGCGAGCAAAACAGCTCCTCCCCATTCTCCTCCTAATCCCATTCCCTGTCCAATACGGCACAAGGTCAAGAGGAAAGGGGCAAACCATCCAGCGGTTTCATAAGTAGGAAGAAAACCAATAATGACTGTTGAAAGACCCATTGTGAGAAGAGAAGCAATAAGTGTTGCTTTCCTTCCAATTTTATCTCCAAAATGTCCAAAAACAATTGATCCAAAGGGTCTGGCAAAAAAGGCCGCTCCAAAGATCAGGAAAGATTGTAAAATGGCAATCTGATCATTTTGTGTTGGAAAAAACACATGAGGAAATATGAGAGCTGCGGCAGTGGCAAAGACATAGAAATCAAAGAATTCAATTGTTGGGCCAATAAGGCTTGCAAACAAAATGCGACGAGGGGAATTTCTGTTTCTTGTACCTTGCATTTCTAAGTTTATAGACATGAATAGAATGTCCCTTTCAGTATATGACAAATCAAATGATGAGTTAACTGACTATAATTATAAAAATTTCAAATCACTGTCGAGTCGATATTATGACGTTTCTTATATATTAGAACAATGATTATGGCTTGATGAGCATGAATAAGTGTTCTTTAGATTACCCAAGTTAAGTAGAATAAAGACACTGTTTTAAATGCTGTAGAGGAAGAAATATGTGGATATAAAGGCCGCTCTCATTAACATTACTGTTTCCTTTAATGTTTAATGCCATTTTTATCTATTGAGGGATCAATCTTATTTATAGACCAGCCTTTGGTATCTCAAAAATATTTTTCCATAGATGTAATTATAACACTTTTTAAGCGTATCAAAAAGAAATTAAATCTTTTAGTTGTGCATGCATTTTAAAACACAGGGTGTATATTTGATCTGTCAGAGTGTAGTCCATCGAATGCTTTATTATCTTAAAAAACATGAGGTTGAGCAATTGCATTGAGTTGTTTTGGTCTATGCACTTTTTTCTAAATGGGGGAATTTAAATTTGAAATTATGGAGTGTGAATAATGCAATGCAAATTGAAATTAAGTTTTTGTGCATTAATGACCAGTGGTTTTTTTGTCAAGATTGCGAGTGCAGATGGAGTAGCGACACCAAAAGAAAAGTTATTAACACCAGTAAGTATCAGTGAACATCTAGAAGAGACAAAAAAATTGTTATTGGAAGTGAGGGGATTAAAAGAAAAAAAAGGGGGATCAAAAAGGATAGAGAATAAACAGATAGTAGAAGGAAGCAAGTCTTCAGAAGAGGAAAGGGAGAGATTAGAAAACCTATTCTTTGAAGTACTCACAAATTCAATAATAAGTGATGGTGCTACTATCTATATTACTAATCAAGATTCTGAAGATTCTGAAATAAATAGCTTTAAATATGAAGATGCAGGCTATTCCATCAATAATACGGTTCAAGAAGGTGGAAAACTCTACATTGATGCAGCAAGTGTTAGCAGGGATACGACAATTGAGAGTGGTGGTATTGAATTCGTCCAAAATCTGAGCAGTTCAGAATATGCCACTGTTAAAAAAGGTGGTAAACAAATTGTTGAGAGTGGTGCAAATGCTGAGGGGGCTAAAATCTATGGTGGTGAGCAGATTATTTTTGGTAAGGGGGTTCTTGGAACTGGTTTGTTGCGTAAAGATAAGGAAAGTAGTGCTTATAACACCGAAATTTATGCTGAAGATGGAATCCTAGGACTACAAAGTGTCTATAGTGGGGGGATGGTTGTTGACACAAAGGTTATGAAAGGAGGTGTCCAGAATCTTGATGGTAAAGAGAATTTTAATAATGGATTCTCAGAAGATACTGATACAGCTGATACAGAAAATGAGGATTTTACAATCAATGAGGGGGCTTTTGCACTTAGTACCGAACTTTTTAAAAATGGTGCGCAGAATATCTTAGCAGGAGGGAATGCGAGCGAAGTTACTTTATATGATAGAGCTACTCAGAAGATATATGATTCTGGATACGCGGATAATCTAACAATTAATCACCAAGCACAATCATGGGTTTTTGCTGGTGCAATATTAGATAAGGATACAAATGTTAATGATTTTGGCAACCTCTATCTTTATGCTGGGAATGGTGAAGCTGTTACGGAAGTAGAAAATCTTATTTTAAATGGAGAAGATGCCAAGTTATACTCTATTGCAACTAAAAATAACGCTACTCTCTCTCAGGTTAATATCCAGAATTTAACTGGAAGTGGCAGAGTTATTTTTACATCTTTTGGGGCTGATAAGCATTACTCTAAGCTTAATATTGATGATCTATCAGGTTCTTTACATTTTGAGTTTAATGTCAACTTTGCCAAGCATCTTAGTGATTATCTTGTTATTAAAAAAAGTGGTTCAGGTTATCATACAATAAGTGTTACTGATTCTGGAGGTGAGGTTACAACCCCTTCCCACAAAAAGCTTAAATTAATTTCTGATCATAGTGGAAACGCTCATTTTACTCTGACAAATACTTTTGGTGAAAAAATCAGAGCTATTGATGCCGGAACCTACATGCACAGTTTGAAACATAGAAAAAATAAGAGCAATGGTAAAATTTGGTATTTAGATGCGAATTATGCTCTTGATGAGGAAAATACCTCTTTATTTTCTGATTTTAACTTGCAACCATCTGCGATGGCTTCATTATCGAATGATCTCACAGAACGCACAATTGAAAAGGGAATGATTGTTACGATTGCTGATCCTAGCTTTGATAGTAACAGTGAGAAAGTTGATAGCAATGGAGAGACTTCAATTAGTAATATAGTTAAAGATGCTGGAAAGCTTTCGGTTTATAACGGTGGTTTTAGCCTGTATACGACAATTCAAAGAGGCGGTACTGAACTTATTAGAACACAGGGTCTTTCACAGGATAGTACAGTTAAGAGAGGGGGAAAACAAAAGGTTGAAGATGGGGGGAAAGCTGAAGGGGCTCAAATTTACGGTGGTGAGCAGTTTGTTTCAGGAAAGTTTGATATCAAAGGTGAGATGGTAAGGAGTAGCGCCTATAACACTGTCGTTTCTGGTAAAAATGGAGTGCTAGGATACCAGAATGTGTATGATGATGGAGAGGTTTTTAGCACAAAGATCATGGAAGGAGGGGTACAAAATCTTTTTGTGGAAAAAGATCTAGACCATTATAGCAGTTTTGCATTTGATACGAAGATCTTTTCTGGTGGAGAACAACACGTTTTAGCAGGAGGAATCGCGATTGGTGTTCTCTTACAAGGGAATGCTTTTCAAGCAATAGATTTAGGAGGCTATGTAAAAGATTTAACGATTAAGGATCAAGCACAATCGTGGTTGCATTCTGGTGCAACATTAGAAGGAAACACCATGATTCATGATTCTGGACGGATTTATCTTTATGCTGGTGCTGAGCGATCTCATACTGAAGTAGAAAAAATTGTTTTAAATGGTAAAGATACCACATTATACTCTATTGCTTCCAAGATGGATGGTGAAAGCTCTCTGATTGAGGATCTAAGCGGGGATGGACGCGTTGTTTTTACTTCTACCGTGTTTAATCCACATTACTCTAAACTTGAGGTCGGTAATCTTTCAGGTAATTTACATTTTAGGTTTAATACTAATTTTGCAGAACAGCGCGGTGATTATCTTCTTATAAAAAAAGGAGCAGGTCATCACACCATCAGCGTTATCGATTCTGGTGCTGAAATGACCAATTCTCTTCTACAAAATCAGAACTTAGTTTTGGAGCTTGATTTAATTCATGATCAAAGCGGAAATGCGCATTTTACTCTGATAGATTTTGGGGGTGAAGAGATAGCTACTGTTGATAATGGAGTCTACATGTACGCTCTAAAGAAAAAAGATCATAACGGTGGAAAGATTTGGTCTTTATCGACATCATCTACATCGGAAAAAATTTCTACTCCTATCTTTTCTCCATCTCATACGGAGTTGCCTATAGATAACTCTTTTGAGCAAGAAAATACTGTTTCTCCTTCGGAAGATTCTATAGCCGATTCTTATACAGGTGATTTCAATTTTTATGCAGAGGATTTCATTACTGGTCTAGGTGAAAAAATTTTACAAAACTCCATACTTGGTGACAATAGCATAGTTTATATTGCTGGTGATGGAGAAACGGATGATTTTAAATTATCCATTAATAATACAGTTCCAGAAACTGCAACACTCTATGTTGAGACTGGTGGTTTTAGTAAGAATACAACAATTGAAAATGGTGGTTCAGAGATTGTAGGGGAACAGGGGATCTCAGAATTTACGATTATTTACGAGGGTGGAAAACAAAGAGTGGAGGGAGGAGGATCCGCATTGAGAGCTGAAATTTATGGTGGGGAGCAGCTTGTTTTCGGAGAGGGTTATGTAAATGGTGAAATTGTGGGGAGCAGCACTTATAACACGACACTTTATGGTCAAGGTGACACGCCGGGACAGCAGAATGTATATGATGATGGGATGGCTGTGGGAACAAAAGTGATGAGTGGAGGAATACAAACTCTTGCTAAATGGTTCGCAGATGATGATGATTTTGTACAAAAAAGTGGTGGCTTAGCCGTGAATACTGAGGTTTTCGCGGGTGGGGTACAGCGGGTATTAGCAGGGGGAGAGGCGGATATTGTGACTTTACACCGCCATGCTGCTCAAGAAGTTCATGCTGGTAGCATTGTAAAAAATCTAACAATTAAAGAAGGAGCCAATTCATGGGTTTTTGCTGGTGCGATGTTGGAAGGAAAAATAAAGATTCATGATTTTGGACAAGTCCACCTTTATGCTGGAAATAATAGCTTTTATACTGAATATAAAAATTATCAGACAACAGTAGACGATATTAATTTAGAGGGAGAAAACGCTAAATTATACTCTATTTCTACTGGATATGGAAACACAGAAACCTATATTAAGAAGCTAAGCGGTGTGGGAAATATTATTTTTACTTCTACAGAATCCAATTTACATTACTCTAAGCTTTATATTGATAATCTTTTTGGGAGTCTACATTTCGATTTTAATGTCAGCCTTGCAGAAGGAGAGGGTGATTATCTCTTTATCAAGAATGGCCGTGGTTCTCACACAATAAGTATTGTAGATTCCGGTATTGAAATTGTTGATCCTTCTTCAACAGAACTTGATTTAATTGTTGATCAAAGTGGAGGAGCACATTTTACTCTGAGAAGCTTTTCTGGTGCAAATGTTAAAACTATTGATGGCGGAACCTATATGTATGGTTTAAAACAGAGAATTGATGAGGATGGGGGTGAAAAAGTTTGGTATTTATCTGCGGTATTTATTGATAATGTTTCATTTCTCAACAGTTTGCCACGTAGTAGGAGTAGATCTACGTGGCATTTAAATCAAAATCAATCAGCTTCTTCTCTTTCAACTATTACAGTTACAAAAGAGCATGCTATTAAGTTGCTACATCGAAGAGAAAACCGCCAAAACTTAAGGCAAAAATCTCCAGCTTCTGTATCTCTAACTGTTTCAACTCTTGGAAGTCAAATTATTGAAGGGGCATATCCAGCAAGTTCTCTTCATTTTTCTGACGGAAAGCAACAGGCTATTGTTTCAGAATCTTCACAATCTTTAGCCGATCAAATGATTTTGCGTCCAGTTCATAAAGAACAGCCTTCTCCACAATTGAGAGAAACGCTTTCAGTTTCTCATTTTTTAAC
>NZ_JBHIMP010000020.1:0-14093 GCF_042194175.1 Bartonella sp. MR168JLCBS
GCCGCCTAAGTAACCTTTTTTAATATTTCTAAAATCTCTTAATGCACGTATGCGATAAAGTTTTTTACTTTTATCGGTTCTTGCATCATGAAATTCTTTTGTTTCATCAGTAAGTTCATATTTCTTTTCCATGATTACTATTTCTCACGTTCTTCGATTACGGTGGAGCCACTAATTTTACAATTTCCAGCAATGTTTACACGACAGCAAATATATGCTTGATTGTAAATTTTAGCATTTCCGTAAACGTGTACACTTTCCCCTATAACAGAATTCCCATAAATCCGCGCATAGTCAAAAACCTTGGCATTATCTCCAACATAAGCACCACCAACTTCGGCATAATCAGAAACTTGTGCATTGCCATAAACGCGTGCATTCCCATAAACCCGCGCATCATCATAAACTTTGGCATTACCGTAAACTTGTGCATTGCCAAAAATCCAACAGTCTCTCTTATGGCTTAAGTTGCTCTCTTTTTCTATAAAACCGCCTATGTCACCTTTTTTGACATATCCAAAGTCTCTTAATGCTCTAATTCGGTGAAGAGTTCTTCCATCAAACACAATTTTTTCATCAGTAAATTCGTATTTTTTCATCTGGTTTGTTACCTAGTTGAGATTCTTTTATCGCCATCAATCCAGTCGTCCCAACATACACATGCTTCACCGTAAATTTTTGCATGACCGTAAACATGCGCATCACCGGAAACTTCTGCATTGCCGTAAACACGCGCCCTATCATAAATGTATGCCTTTTCGTAAACTTGTGCATTGCCATAAACTTCTGCATTATCAAAAACGTGCGGTTCACCGCAAATATATGCATCACCGTAAACTTCTGCATCACCGTAAATGCATGGTTCATCGCAAACTTCTGCTTTGCCATAAATACGAGAATTGTTGTAAACATGTGCATAACCGTAAACTTGTGCATTTTCGTAAACCAAGGCATCACCAAAAACCTTGGCATAACCATAGACTTTTGCATAATCCCCAATCCAGCAATTACCACGATGCGATAGGTTGTCTTCTTTCTCGATATAGCCTCCTAAATCACCTGCTTTAACATCACTAAAGTCTCTCAGTGCACGAATGCGGTGAAGTGTTCTGCCATCAAACTCAATTGTTTCATCAGTAAGGTCATATTTTTTTTCCATTATTTTACTCCTTTAAGTTAGACTCTGCCTTTGTCGTTCTTGCAAAAGAACGGCATTGCATTGTGTGGTGAATTTTTTGAAAAGGAGGCGTCTTTTAAAAACGCCTTTAGCTTTTAAAGCACATCACAAGGACGCAAACGGTGTTGTTTTTCGTAAGAACCATACATTGCATCATCATATTCGCGCTGTTTTATATCATCTAAAAAAAACCGTATGCTGAACTATGCGTAACAAAGTCGTGAGGAATGTTTCCGTTGAAACACTGCTCTTCACATTCTTTAAGATAGAATTCGGCAATATCTTCAGAGATATCTTCGCAACGATTAGTCGTTGGTTCAATACGCAAAATTTGGACAGCATTATCGGCTTGGTCGATAAATTTGATCATGTCACTTTCTTCTAAGAAAGGACCAGATTTAGCGAGATTTTGCTCTTCATTTTTGCACATCACTAAGAGAATTTCATCAGAATTTATAAACACTGGTTTTGTCACAAATGCCTCCATAGAGCCTATTGGCAAAAGTTATTTTCTAAGATATGGAGTGAACATATTTTCGATTTTAGAATAAGTCAATATAATTTTTCTAAAACAGAAAAAAATTTTTTTAGTGATAGACAAATAGTCTACACAAAAAAGTAATTTAATTTTCATTTCAATGTGGAGAAAATTCTGTATGAAGCAGTCTAAAAAAGCTCTAAAAATATTTTCGTCATTAACAAATGAGCAAAAACGGGTGGTTATTTTTCATCTTCTTCTTCTTGCAAAGATCGTAGAAAAGAAATGACAGCTTTTCTATGTTCTGGCTTTGCCGAGGAATATAATTTTAAAAAATAATCATCACAATTATCGGGTATAAAATGAGGGGGGAGAGCTTTAAAAAATGAAGTTAATCTAACGAGTTCATCAGCAGATATACTTCTACTTTCTTTATCATCATCGATAGAAAGCATTTTAGATACAACAGATGTATGAAGTCCCATATGTTTAGCTAATTCAGTTCGGGACCCATGACCCATTGTTTTAAGTTTTTCATTTGCCCAAATTTTTATTTCTTTTTGAATATCCATACTTACCAATATTCCTGTTGTTTTAAAAAATATCAACATTTCTATTTTAGAAAAAATGTTGACATTTTTTCTATAATCGAATAAATGCCCATTTGATAAATAGAGAAATTAAAATGAATATCAAAAATTCAGCAGGTACGATTATAAAATATTTAGGCGGTGCGAAACGTGTGTCGTTGATTTCTCAATGTCATGTGTCTGCTGTTTATAAATGGACTTATCCTTTAAAAAAACTAGAGGGTAAAGGCGGAATTATACCAGCTAAATATCAAATTATGCTTCTGAACTACGCACGTGAGCATGGGATAGACTTGCGTCCAGAAGATTTTTTTTATCCCGAGCGCTTGCAGAGATTAATGCAAGAGCAACACCCCCCAATTACGAAAATTTGCAAAAGTTCCAGCGTTGATAGCGCGGGTGAGACTTTGCAGCATTAAGGAGATAAAGATGAGTTCGAATGAGATTTTATGGATAGCAGTGGTTTCAGTTTTGCTCTTAAGCGGAGTGATGTTTCGTATTGCATTGCATTATCGCAACCAAGTTAAAGCACTTAAAGAGCAGGTTCAAGATCTTAAGAAAGAAATGAGAGAGAATGAGTTTAGGTATTTAAAGGAAAGCAAGCAGACAATTGATCAATGTGATGCGGATCTTGAACAATGCGACAAGCTAATTGAAGAACGTGACGAGGAAATTGAAGAACTTAAGCAAAAGATAGATGCGTACCGAGAAGAGTTTAAACGGAAAAGTGAAAAGATACAGGCACTAAAAGCAGATGTTCAATCACGTGATACGGAAATTGATGAACTGAAACAAAAGATGGAAGAATGTGACGACGAGGAAATGGAAGAACTGAAGCAAGAGATTGAAGAACGTGACGAGAAAATTGAAGAACTTAAACAAAAGATAGATGCGTACCGAGAAGAGTTTAAACGGAAAAGTGAAAAGATACAGGCACTAAAAGCAGATGTTCAATCACGTGATACGGAAATTCAAAGACTAACACAAGAGCTTAAACAGCGTGATGAAGTAGTAAAAGCGCCGGCTCATAAGAATAAGAAGAGTAAGAAGAAGGGTAAGTGAGGAGAGAGGGATGGGCTTAATTGCACTTATTATATCTTGTATTGCTAATTTGTGTTCATGTTATGCGGTTTATACCAATTTTAAAAACATAAAAATGCTTAGACAAGCGATAAAAGAACGAGATGAGTTAATAGCGTCACAAAAAGCGTTGATGGAAGGACAGCTAGCAGAAAATGAAGAGAAAATACAACATTTACAAAAATTACAAAAAGAAGTGCAAGAACGTTTGTTGGAATCTGAACAGAAGAAATCTAAAGAGCAAGAATATTTGACTGAATATGAAAATATTAATGACAATCTTCAAGAGCCTGAAGATGTTCGTGCGCTTGTAAGAGAGTTTGTAAACAAAGCTCCAATTATAAATGAATATAGTGATGAAAAAGATGATGATAGAGCACGAAAGATATTGCAACAATTAATGATGGATGAACAGAGAAAGAATGAAGCAATTCAAATTATTAACGATGTCCATACATGGTTTATGGCAAAAAAAAACGTTACAATTGAAGAAGTTAATAAATGGGATAGATCGCAATATTTATTATTTCATCTTGTGAGGCCAAAGCCACTGACATGGGCCGAGTTGGCTGAAAAAAGTATTGAGGAACAACAGCGTTATTGTTCAAATTGGAAAACCATTATTCTTTGAACGTAACAGCTGTAAGAGTTCTGGTTCAAAGTATTGAATATCGCGGACGGGAAAATTCACTTTTTCTGGTGGATTTTGAGGATCTACGGCAATGTGTTCTAAAGTGAATGCTAGTCTAGATGGTGTATTATTATTTATAGGTGCGATAGTAAGAACCAAGTATAGCGAGCTGGAAACATCAAGGCTAAATACATTAAGAGTATCATATATTTTAGGTTCTACTTTAGGTTTTTTTAAACAGAGAAGTTTGAAATTTTTGGGGGAGATGGTGTGTACCTTTTTATAAGGAGGAAAAGGATAGGATATACTATATGTTGCATGAATAAATCTAAAAAGGCTGTCTTTATTTATACTAATCGAATTGATTGTAATTGGTTGTTTTGTAGGATTTGCAATGAATAAAGCTATATCGATGAATAAAAATACGTCACTATCGGGATCTTTATATGTTCGCATATATTGTGACAAAACATTAAGTTTTCTTTGCTCTAAAATTTCTGTCTGTTTTTCTAGAACGTTGGTAAGCTTTTCTAGCGCTTGTGCTTGTTGTTTAGTTGATTTAGCTATGTCCATGGCATTAGCTAATTCAGCTTTAAACTTTTCTAGATCTTCCTTTCTTGATTTTTCAGCTTCTATTTTGTCTTCCTTTCTTAATTTCAATGTCTGTTTAATAGAACGAAAAGCAAAAATTGCTGATAATAAAGCACCAACCGAAGAAAGTGCTGAAAATAATACAGAAAACGCTGAAAATAATACAGGATGCTGTTCTATCCAATTTAAAACTGCTTGCATATTTTACACACCGTTCTTTCTTTCATTTTCGGAAAAAAACAACCTAATAAAATACATTGTGTATGGAGAGGCGCAGTGAATAACACGATTCTTTGTTTTGATCTAGGTACCAAAACGGGGTGGGCGATACGTGGTGCAAGTGGTGACATGTTCAGTGGTACCGTGAATTTTCAATCGCGCCGTTTTGAAGGCGGTGGAATGCGTTACTTGCGTTTTAAACAATGGCTATCAGAAATAAAGCAGACAGCAGGTCAAATTGACGCGGTGTATTTTGAAGAGGTGAGGCGTCATAAAGGTACAGATGCCGCGCATGTTTACGGAGGTTTGTTAGCAACGTTAACGGCGTGGTGTGAACAGCATCAGATACCGTATGAGGGGATACCAGTAAGTACGATTAAGAAAGCGACGACAGGCAAGGGGAATGCGTCGAAAGAAGAGATGATTAAGGCGGTGCGTGCAAAAGGGCACAATCCGAAAGATGACAACGAAGCAGATGCTTTAGCAATTTTATATTTAGTTAAAGAAAGGGAATTGGGGTATGTCCAGTAAATTACCATGGACGAGGCTTTTTGCAGACAGATGGCTTGTTACTCTTGGTTGTTTGTCGCCGACCGAGAAATGTATCTATGTCATGTTGCGACTTCTAATGCTCCATACTGGTGAGCCTATTTTAAAGGACTTAAGGGTATTAGCTTTTTGGGTTGGTTATCCAGTAGAAGAGTTTGAAACAGCTTTGAATTCCTTGATTGAAGGTGGATTCATCATACGTTTAGACAATGGTGGGTTGTGGAATTCAGAAGTTGAAAAAGAACTCAACAGTCTCAGTGAAGAAGAGCTAGATAATTTCACTTGCAATAATAATAAAGAAAGGAAGGTGAAGTATGTCAACTAAGTTGCCATGGACGAGGCTTTTTGCAGACAAGTGGCTACTTGATCTTGCATATTTGCCAGCTTTTGAAGGTTTCATATATGTTAAGTTGCGCTTTCAAATGCTTCGCACAGGAGAGCCGCTTACGAATAATTTTAAAGTGTTATCTTTATTGGCTGGCTGCTCAGTAAAAAAATTTCAGAAGGCATTAGATCTTTTATTAGAAACTGGACATATCATTTGTTTAGAAGATGGTCGGTTGTGGAACCCAGATGTTGAATTAGAATTAAATGATAGCAAAGAGAAATCAGAAGCAGCAACAAAAGCAGCTCATTCTAGATGGCATAAAACAAAAGGTAAAAATGACAATAATCATATAAAAGAAAACGCATATGCGGATTGCATGCAGAGCGCATACGATGCGCATAGTGTTGCGCAATGCGAACGCAATGCCATTAACAATAACATTAACATATATAAAAAAAATAAAACTAACGTTTTATTAAAAAAAGAAATTGATTTTGAAGATTTAGAAACAATCGATTTGGTTGACGAGCCAATCGAGTGTGATGTTGAAAGCCAATCAGAGCAAACCAACCAACCTCCCATTCACGAGCAGACAAGCGTTCCTAAGAAAGCCAAGCGAAGTAAGGGGAAAAAAGAACTTGGAAGCGTAC
Organism: Bartonella sp. MR168JLCBS; assembly: GCF_042194175.1. Taxonomy (NCBI): domain Bacteria; kingdom Pseudomonadati; phylum Pseudomonadota; class Alphaproteobacteria; order Hyphomicrobiales; family Bartonellaceae; genus Bartonella; species Bartonella sp. MR168JLCBS. The sequence continues at coordinate 6,294 of NZ_JBHIMP010000020.1, forward strand.
CAGAAGATTTTGAACCCGATTTGCAATACGCAATCGATAAAGGCTTAACGCATGATGAGGCGTTATTAGAATTCGAAAGATTTAAACTTCATTGGAAAGCCAACCCATGTCGAAATGCAAACAATCGCGATTGGCAAAGTGCTTGGTGTGGTTGGATTATTAACCAGAATGGAACGCTAGCCAAGAAATTAGAACAGGAGAAACGATATGCAAACGAACGCTATAAGCTCTCAACAAATAACTTCACAAACAGCCTTTCACAAAGCTTCAGTACACTCAAAGCAGCAATCACCACTAGCAATTCTTATGGATCAGAATGCAGCAGAGATACAGAGGCTATCAGTTCATTTGCAAGCACTTGCCAAGAGAGTGGACCGGAGTGTGTACCCTCCAACCTCTATGCATGGAAAGCCGTTGACGCTGGAGGAGAGATCGCAAGTTTTGCAAGACTGTAATCGCTTACACGCACTGCTTTCACGGAAAGTTACGGTTGAACATATCGAGGCGGTTGCTTATTTGCTTTCTGGTCTAAAAATACCGGCAAATATAGACCCTAATGTTATCGCTTTAAATTACAGCATAGCCTTATCAGATGCTTCAGAATACGCTCTAAAGCAGGCTGTTAAGGATATCATATGCGGAAAAGCAAAAGGATTATCGAAAACCTTTATGCCAACAGGAGCAGAGCTTGCAGAGTATTGCAGAAATTTGAAAGCAGAGCTTTTGTCGGGAGCATCAGTCATGAAGTCGTATTTAAAAGGATCCGAAAAAACAGCAAAGTAGTGAAATTTGCTGATGCTTTTGAGAATAGAGATGCGTTTAAATTGACAGAAAGGCACCGTACAGAGCGATTTAAAGATTTTATGATAAAAACCACATTGAAATTAAAAACGCTTCTGTACAGTCCATTTTGAGGCAAATAAACCCATTGGTAAAGTTATGGATTTAGATAGGGGATATTAAACCAGATGTTTTTAAAAAAACGTAAACAGAAGGGGCAAAAAAAGTGGGTTGCAACAGCGGTTGGATATGCACCATGGGGATTAGGGGTAGCTGAGTATTTTTACAATCTTTACGAATATGATGATGGTACAAGAGAATATGAAGAATTTGACGGTGGTCAGTATCATGAGATGCCTTGTAAAGTTGATTACAGTACCAAGGCGCAAGTGAAAGCTTGGATATACGGTGGTGATTTGCCAAGAAGCGTATTGAGTTGCGAAGCGTTGATAGACGAGGTAAATAGGGAAATCAAAAAACGTACAGTGAAAGCAGTGAAAACTTATGATAATATAGACAGTGAACTAGAGAAAGCACTTGATATTCAATTAGGTAGGTATCAAAATGAAAAAAATTTAAAAAATAAAAAATACGTATTGACTTTAAAGAAAAGGTCGTTTATTAAGATTGGCAAGTGCTTAACAAACACTATAGCGAATAGCGGATAGATCACGATAAGGTTTCTCCCATTTCTTAAAATACTGACTTTCTTTTATGCTATCTCTAGCATATAACGATTTTGTCGGGTGTGGTCACATCATACAATACTCTTTATGAGAAAAGTGTGACGACGGACTATTCGCCGTGTTTGTTAGCGCCCGACGCCCTTATAGGGCTGTTAATAACAAACAATTTAAACGAATAGGATTACTAGCATGAGTGCTACAGTTAAAAAACAAGCAACTTCTCTATTAGTTGCAAATGATAACATTCCCCTTCAAAAGCAGAATTTAGATAAAAAGTATGAATTAACAAGTGAAATGAAAACAGTGAAAGATCTTTTGAGTGATCGTGTTCGCACTGTTTATCGTATACGCGCTTTAAGAGATTTTGGTAATATCAAGGCAGGCGATTTGGGTGGTTTTATACAAAGTGAAAGCAACTTGTCACATGATGGCAATTGCTGGGTTGGTGATAATGCGCGGGTTTTTGATGATGCTAGGATTTCTGATGATGCTCAGGTTTTTGGTCATGCTGATGTTTTTGGTAAGGCACGTATTTGTGACAATGCTCAGGTTTTTGAATATGGTAGCGTTTATGATAATGCCAAGGTTTATGATAATGCTAAGATTTGTGGTTCTTCTTATGTTTACAGGCGCGCCCGCGTTTTTAATAACGCCGAGGTATGCGATAAAGCAGTTATAAAGGGTAATGCCAAGGTTTATGATAATGCTTTTGTTACTGGTTTTGCTAAAGTTTTTGGTAATGCCCGTGTTTATGGGAATGCTAATGTTTGGTTTGGAGCACTGATTTATGGCAATGCATGGGTTTATGGGAATGCACAGATTACTGGTTGGACAAATGTTTATGATAAGGCAAGTGTTAGCGGTAATGCGTATATTGATACAAAAGAGCTGAATGGCGATAGCAAAATTAGTGGTGATGAAAAGATTGTAGATAAAGCAGCGTAAATAACGGCGCGGGGGGCTGCTTTATAGCAAAAAAGCCGCGTCCTTTAAGACACGGCTTTTATGATCAAAACAGCTAGCGATCTAAATAAACGATTAAAGTAACCAATCGAAATATAAAAGAACGTCTCCTTATTGCACAAAACGTATCAAAACGCAAGCTGTTAAGTAAAATAAAAATGAGATTCATTCTTTAGATTCAGTGGGTTATAATAAATTTCGTTTGTAATTACACCCCATAATGTGTTATACTATCATCAGTTGTGAGTTTGTTTTGTTCTAAGTACTATTTTCCATTAAAGGACAGAAAACAAATGCTTAATAAAGTGATTTTAATTGGTCATTTAGGTGCCAATCCAGAAAGCAAAACAATGTCATCTGGCATCGAGGTGGTCAATTTTCGAATGGCAACGTTTGAGAGCTATACAGACAAGGCAACCAATAAGAGAATAGACAAAACTGAATGGCATTCCATTGTGGTGTTTAATCCACATTTGGCAAAAGTAGCACTTCAGTATCTCAGTAAAGGTAGCAAAGTTTATATCGAGGGGCGACTACAAACTCGTAAATGGCAAGATAAAAACGGTGTTGAACGGTATGTAACAGAAGTCATATTGCCTCAGTACAAAGGCGAGTTAAAGCTTTTAGATGGCAAAAATGATGATAATCAAGAGCCGTCATCAACTTATGACAGAAGCATTTACAGACCTCTTGATACGCCCCATACCGTTATGAATGACAGTGTTCCTTTTTAATAGAGAGTATTTAAATGTCTGATAAGCCGCCGCTCCATACCTTTAGTGCAATCTGTAAATCTAAGCCAGTTTATAACTATACTATTACAGATCAGGAGATAAAATCATTACAACATAATAATAAGATTGAGACACTCTGTAATATATCAGCAGGCTTTCTAATTGTAATGATGGTCATTATCATCGGGTGGATGATACGTAATGATGATGATTGGAAAAAAATACCAGTCATTTGTATATCAATAGCGTTACTGTTATTTGTAGTGCTTTTGGGTGGAGAGACACGGTCAAACTCAAAGGAAATTTGGGAAAACGTTAAACAGGTGTCTGAGGTTATCTGTGAAAAAAAATAAAAAGAGGGGACGCCCTAAAATAGCAGGGCAGGTAAGAGAACCAAACGGACGTATATCACGTGCAAAAGCACTACGTGAAGCCGTTGATAAATTGGCAATAGAAATGCGTGCAAAGCGCTTCGGTTTAACGCTACAAGAGGCAAAAAATCCACTCTCTGGTACTTACATAGGGCGACTTTGTTTGCAAGGTGTAATAACACAAGAGCAATATGATGCCGCCCAGCAGTATCTACAGATAAGAAACGATTACCTTTGTGCAAAAGGCTTTCCAAGTGCTGTTTATGATGAGATGCCCTCATCATCAGATGATAAGGCAAGAGACAAATGGGTAGAATTTGCTACAGAGCAGTTTTTCAATATGCAAGAGGCAATAAAAGAAGCACAATGCCTTTATAGACAGTACAATCTTCACGCTGCGCTACAGTACCTCGTTATAGAAGATCAAATGCTATCACACCTTGTGAATTCACTGCGCGTTGCTCTTAATGCTCTTCGAAAGCATTTTTATTAGAGACTTTTTCTTCATCAGGTTTATCATTATCTGAACATGCAATCATTGCAACCCTAATGAAATAGCCAATTAATATTATTCCTGATACTATTGCCGTTATTATTGCCGTCGTTTTGCTCCAACAAAGACCTGCCAAAAATATAGATATTACGCAATATATTTTAACTATAAGTCCAGAATAGACTTTAATATCTTCCGTCGGAGGATTGAATGTGATTAGGATCGCAATAATAGAACATACTACAGCTATTAGCATCAATACTGATGCTATATCGATCATATCAGGATTCCAACCGAGAAGCCACGTAAGAGACCATAAGATAAGCAGTGGTAAAAATACTGCAGTGCTGTATGAAATTGCTTCTCCCCATGTGTTTCCGTTTGATTTGAGGTTATAAATTGTAATCAATACCAGAAACGCTATTATTAAATACAAGCTATATATAAATCCTAAGAACTTTACTCCTATTATTAATAGAAAAATAAGACCTCCAATCATAGCGGCACCTATACCGTAACCAATTATAGCACATAAGGCTTCCAGTATAATTCCAATAAATGGAAGTAATAGTAGAATACATAAGATAATTAATACGATTGTCATGTTTATTGCTCTTTAATTGGTTTTATTGGAATTATCACTAACTGATTCCCTTTGAAGTTATCAATATGTGTTATTTTTATGTTGACAAAGTGTAGCAAATCGTATTTAATGACATTGCTGTACTTAGGCGTATTTTGTCTAGACGAGAGGCAGTGCAGTTTGGAATCCCCGCAAATGCGGGGTTTTTTATTATCTGGAGGGCGTATTTTATGACGTCAGAAAATACAGAGCAGGCTCCAAAACCCATTAAAAAGCGTATACCACCAAAGGCAGGTCAAGGGCGTGTCAAAGGTATTCCCAATAAAATGACGCGCATTTTAAAAGAAGCAGTGGTTAAGGCTGCTGAGAATGCTGGGAATAAAATTGGCAAGGATGGTTTGATTTCTTATTTGGAAAAGCAGGCTATGGAATGCCCCGCTGCTTATTTAGCGTTGCTTGGTAAGGTGTTGCCTTTGCAAGTGACAGGGGAAGATGGCGGAGCCATTAAGATGATAACGCGTGTAGAAATCGCGCCTTTAGTGAATGACGACACGACAGATTAATATTGTACCAAAACTCATTCCTATTTTTGCAGGGGATGCTTTGGTACGAGCGGCTTGGGGTGGACGAGGGTCTGGGAAAACAAGATCATTTGCCTTGATGGCTGCTTTAAAAGGCTATCAATTTGGTAGGGAAGGGATATCAGGAACTATACTTTGTGCACGGCAGTTTCAAAACTCGCTAGCAGAAAGTTCATTGGAGGAGATTAAACGCGCCATTGAAGCGCATGACTTTTTAAAGGACTATTACAAGGTTGGGGAATCTTCGATTAAGTCGATTGATGGTCGTATAGCCTTTCAGTTTTCTGGTCTGGACCGCAATATAGCCAGTATCAAGTCTATGGGGCGTATTTTGCTTTGTTGGGTTGATGAGGCAGAGCCCGTTACAGAGACGGCTTGGCAAACGCTTATACCGACTTTGCGTGAAGAGGGAGAGGGATGGCGGGCAGAATTATGGGTGACATGGAACCCTCTTCGAGAGAATGCCCCCGTTGAGAAGCGGTTTCGCTTTTCAGACAATGAGGCAATTAAGCGTGTTGAGATCAACTGGTCAGACAATCCGAAGTTTCCCAAGATCTTGAATGAAGCGCGGCTTGATGATCTTAGAAACCGTCCAGAGACCTATAAGCATATCTGGGAAGGGGCTTATCTTACAGCGGTTCAAGGCGCTTATTATCAAAAGGAAATGTTGGCAGCCGAGCAGGAGGGGCGGATAGGGCGTGTTGCTCGTGATCCTTTAATGCAAATACGCGCCTTTTGGGATATTGGGGGCACGGGTGCTAAGGCAGATGCCACAGCGATATGGATAGCGCAATTTGTTGGTCGAGAAATCAGAGTGCTTAATTATTACGAAGCACAGGGACAGCCTTTATCGGAACATATAGGCTGGTTACGTCAAAATGGTTATGAGAAGGCACTGATGGTTTTGCCCCATGATGGTGCGACCAGAGACCGTGTGCACAATGTGAGTTTTGAGAGTGCTTTAAATGATGCGGGCTTTGAAACACAGGTTGTTCCCAATCAGGGAGCAGGGGCGGTTAAGATGCGTATAGAGGCGGTGCGTCGTATTTTGCCGTCTGTTTGGTTCAATGAAAAGACGACGGTAGCAGGGCGTAAGGCGCTGAATTGGTATCATGAGAAATGGGATGAGAAGCGCAATATTGGCTTGGGAGCAGAGCATGATTGGTCCAGTCATGGAGCAGATGCCTTTGGATTGATGTGCGTGGCTTATGAAGAACCTCCGACGATACAAAGGCGACCAGCTTATAGCGGCAGAACGGAATATGAGAGTACCTCATGGATGGCAGAATGATGTATGATGAAGAGCATTTAGATAAAGAAAGTAACGCATCAGATCTGTCGACAGAAGGCTTATTTCGCAAGCTTGTCAGTTGGTACAAAGAAGATGTGGAGCATGTGAATAAATGGCGTGAACATGCGCGGGAGGATTTTCGTTTTTACAATGGTGATCAGTGGAATGAGGCTGATTTAGCGGCGTTAAAAGAGCAACGCCGCCCCGTTATGACCTTTAATCGTATTGCCCCATTGGTCAATGCCGTTGTGGGGTCAGAGCGCAATAACAAGCGCGAAGTGCAGTTTATTCCACGTCAAGTAGGTAAGGCATTGCCAAGTGAATTGCTTACCGGTGCGGCAGAATGGTTTCGGGACATGGCGCATGCAGAATATGCTGATAGTGACGCTTTCCAAGATGCGGTTATCTGCGGCATGGGGTGGACTGATACGCGTCTTGATTATGAAAACAGCTTTGATGGTGAACCGGTAATTACGCGTTTAGATCCTTTAAAAATGGTTTGGGACAGTGCAGCGGTGCAACCGAACTTAACCGATGCGCAACGTTTGTGGTATGTGGACCGCAAGCCTTTGGAAGTAGCCAAGCAGATGTTTCCCAAATCTCATTGGACAGAGCTGAGTGCAGATTGGGCAAGGGATGGGAGTTCTCATGAAGGTGTTCACCATAATGATCTTGATTATTACAGTGATGAGGGGAGCATTGATGTTGAAAATGGTCGTCGGATGGTCACGCTTGTTGAATGCCGTTGGTTTGAAAGCGAGCGATATTACAAGGCACCTGATTTAGAAACGGGGGAACTTCGTGACTATAGCGAAGAGGAATTTAAGCGGTTCCAATGCATGATGCCTAATATTCAAGGGGCAGCTTTCAATAAAAAGGTTGTAAGGCGTGCTTTTTTAGGGAGGAAATTGCTTGAATCGCCCGATCAACCCATGGTTCCAGCTGGTCAATTGGGTTGGGAGTGTATTACCGGTTATTTTGACAAGATAGAACGGCAATTTTATGGTGTTGTGCGTCCTACAAAAGACCCTCAACGGTGGGCGAATAAATATTTCAGTCAAGTGATGTATATCCTTAATAGCCAATCCAAAGGCGGGATAATGGCAGAGAGTGGTGCATTTAAGGATGAGAGAGAAGCAGCAAAAAGTTTAAGCCGGTCAGACAGTATTACATGGGTTAAACCTAACGCATTGGCACAAGGAAAGATCCAACCCAAACCCGTAGCACAGTTTCCACAAGGCTTTTTCCAGCTGTTTAATGAAGCTAAGGAAGCAATTAATCAGGTGACTGGTTTATCCCCCGAATTCATTGGCACAAG
>NZ_JBHIMP010000184.1:0-975 GCF_042194175.1 Bartonella sp. MR168JLCBS
TACGTTTTTTAGCAAGAATAGCTTGATATTCATCCAGAGGATGAGCAGAAAAGTAAAAACCTATAGCTTGAAATTCTCGATAAAGTTTCTCAGCCGGTGACCAAGGAGATGCTTGCGATAGAATCAAAGGCTCTTTCAAGCCACCAGCTATTCCAAACATATCAACTTGTCCACTAAAATTATTATCAAAAATACGAAGTGCACGCGCATGAAGAGTTCCAACACTCGCCAATAAAACCTCACGCGCAATATTAAAGCAATCAAAAGCGCCAGCACAAACCAAACTTTCCATGGCACGCTTATTAACAATACGCGGATCAATGCGCTCACAAAAATCCTTTAAATCTTTAAAAACCTTATTTCCACGGCAAGCTACGATATGATCAACGACTGCTTCCCCCACACCTTTAATAGCAGCAAGAGAATAGTAAATACAATTTTTACCGACCTCAAAAAGACGATGTGATGTTTGCACACAAGGCGCAATTACTTCAATACCCAACCTTAATGCCTCGCGCCGGAAATCATTTAATTTCTCGGTATTTGTCATATCATATGACATCGAAGCAGCTAAAAACTCAACTGAATGGTGTGCCTTCATATAAGCTGTTTGATAAGATATAATGGCGTAAGCAGCAGCATGTGATTTATTAAAACCGTAATCTGCGAATTTTGCTAAAAGGTCAAAGATAATATTAGCTTGCTCTTTATCAACACCACCAGCAACAGCTCCATTCACAAAGCGCGTCCGCTGTTTTTGCATTTCTTCGTGAATCTTTTTACCCATAGCACGACGCAATAAATCCGCTTCTCCAAGCGAATACCCAGCAAGCACCTGAGCGATCTGCATCACCTGTTCTTGATACACAATAACACCTTGTGTTTCTTTAACGAGATGATCTATTTTAGGATGAATAGAAGCAATTTCCTCTTCCCCATGTTTGCGTGCGTTATAGATTGGAATATTCTCCATCG
>NZ_JBHIMP010000185.1:0-425 GCF_042194175.1 Bartonella sp. MR168JLCBS
CCACGTGATTTGTTGCAAATGGCTCTTTATCGAAAATTGCTGCAGGCTATTCATCCCACCAAAAACGTCCAAGCTCTTCTTATCTACACCAAAGAAGCAAAAATTTTTAAACTTCCTTCTGAAAAGCTTGATGCGCTTCTTGATGAAATTGCTTGATAATCCAAGAAAATCCTTTCCTCTAAAGTTTTCTATAATTTATCTTTGTTATAACTTGATATGACGTGCCGTGATACCAATGTATAGAAATTAAATGTAAAGGATAAATCAATGACCTGTATAAAAACTGATAAGTGCAATTTCGAAAATGAAGTTCTTGCTTCTTCCGTCCCTGTTGTGGTTGATTTTTGGGCGGAGTGGTGTGGTCCTTGCAAAATGATTGCTCCGATTTTGGATGAAATTTCAACAGAAATGCAAGGCCAGATCAA
>NZ_JBHIMP010000185.1:437-974 GCF_042194175.1 Bartonella sp. MR168JLCBS
TTGATGAAAATCCCGAATTGGCTACTCAATACGGAGTCCGCTCGATTCCTACTTTATTGATGTTCAAAAATGGAAAAGCCTCATCGAATATGGTGGGAGCCGCTTCTAAAGGACGTGTTTCTGAATGGATTAAAGATGGTCTTCGTTAAATCTACTCATAATGATTTTTTTAAGGAGAGGAATTTTGCCTCTCCCTTTTTTTGATTTTTCTTAAAGAATCATTGCTTTTACCGTAGCAAAAGCTGCTTTTCAGTCAGAGCGTGACTGATAGTCTTTAAAGGTAGTAAACTTTATTTTCGGCGCCCGTTCTGCTTCATAATTCAATGAAAAGTGATTTTCTGCTAAAAAAACTGGATCGCCATCTAAATCGTGTGCAATAGCAGATTCATGATTGGTGAGAAATTTTTGAAATTCGTCTTTGCTTTCCGTAGAAATCCAACGACATACGCTAAAACGGACCGGTTCAAAGCTCACTGGTAAAGAATATTCCACCTTAAGCCGCTCAGCTAAAACGTCAATTTGCAAAGCACCAATCAC
>NZ_JBHIMP010000186.1:0-265 GCF_042194175.1 Bartonella sp. MR168JLCBS
CTTATTCAAAAGCGGATTTAAAATCTTCATCCCTTATTAAAGAAAAATCAGGAAGCCCCGAAAATCCCTTCTAGTCCTCCAGCACTGCTGCTTTTGTCACGATACTTTCTATCTTCATTATAAATTTAAGGTATAATAATTATCTTTATGATACACATTGATAATACACTAAAATTATCTCGTGTTCTTAAAAAATGCCTTTCAAATCTATATTTTAGGAAAAAAATAAAGAATGTTTTTGTATCAGGAAGAGAGAAACAAAAAT
>NZ_JBHIMP010000186.1:304-635 GCF_042194175.1 Bartonella sp. MR168JLCBS
TGAAATTGTTTATAACCTGGAATCTACTCTTGATTTTATTTCAAATATTAACAATTGGAGATATAATTGAGAGGTTTTTCTTCTTAAATCTTCCATAACTTTTGTTTTACCCTACTACTACTATATATCTGGATTAATAATTCTCCAATCCTTCGGAAGGTACTTTATCATGACTGAAATCAGAACGACCTTCGACTTCAAAAATTCTTCCCCTGAAGTTCTCGCCGAAGAATTAAAAACCCATCACTTTGCTGACTCGATTGATATCATCAATGATCTCGATATCATGGAACGTGTAGCTATTCTTAGTCTTTTACCTCTTGATTATGTC
>NZ_JBHIMP010000186.1:645-973 GCF_042194175.1 Bartonella sp. MR168JLCBS
ATTGAACTTTTTGACAAACCAGAACTTGAACAACCAGCAGCTATTCTTGAACTTCTCCCTATAAACCGCTCTGTTGAAATTCTTGACGGTATGTCTGCAGATGCTGCTGCAGATGTCTTTCAAGAAATGGATACAGAAACCCGCACGCGGCTTTATGCATTGCTCAAACCCTTAACACGCGCTGAACTAAAAAAACTTACCAGTTACCCTGATCATACAGCGGGTGCACTGATGACAACAGAGTTCATAGCTGTTCCCGCAAACTGGACTGTAAAAAAAACTTTGAATCACATCCGTGATGTCGAACAAACGCGTGAAACAGTTTATA
>NZ_JBHIMP010000187.1:0-268 GCF_042194175.1 Bartonella sp. MR168JLCBS
ATTTTTAGCAGATTTTGCAGTGCACGCAAGCTCAAAAAAGAATCTTTATGATTATTGATAAGTGAGAGGAATTCATTGATAATAAAGGGCGATTGGTACACCATCGATTGTTTTGATCTGAATATCTACATCATAAATGTCTTTAAGAATTTCTATCTGCATAATTTCTTTCGGTGTTCCACAATAAGCTGCTTTACCATTTTTGAGTGCAACGATCCTATCCGAATATGATGATGCAAAATTAATATCATGCATGACAATCACAATG
>NZ_JBHIMP010000187.1:320-972 GCF_042194175.1 Bartonella sp. MR168JLCBS
GTTTAATGGCTCATCTAAGAGAAGGTAATCGGTATCTTGACAGATGACCATCGCGATAAAAGCCCGCTGACGCTGTCCGCCAGAAAGTTCATCCAAAAAGCGATTTTTTAGGTCTTGTAAGTCGAGATATCGCAGTGCGCTGTCAATATATTGTTTATCTTCGTTGTTATACCAGCCTTTAGAGTAAGGATAGCGCCCAAAACTTACTAAATCGTACACGGTTAAGCGAAAGGATAAAGGATTATCTTGACGCAAGATTGAAAGTTTTTGAGCCAAAATATCGTGGGGCATTTTATCAATATCAAAACCGTCAACGCTAATGGTTCCTTTGTTACTTGGTAAAAGACGTCTTATCATCATCAGAAGAGTTGATTTTCCAGAACCATTGGGGCCAATAAGAGAAATAATTCCTCCTTTGTGAAGATGAAGGGATAAATCATCAATAATCAATCTAGCTCCATAAGATTTGGAAAGGTGATTGATTTTAATCATTTTAGTTTTCCCTTCATCAGTGAAATTAAGAAGACTGTTCCACCACAAAATTCAATGATAAAACTTAAACGTCCTGCCATATTGAAAACTTGTTCTAAAATAAATTGTCCACCAACCAAACAAATAATAGCCAATAATATTGCCATTGGTACAACAACAC
>NZ_JBHIMP010000188.1:0-968 GCF_042194175.1 Bartonella sp. MR168JLCBS
AAAGAGGCAGAAGTTTCACGCTTACTCAAGGAATTGATTTCTCTCGGATACGCACCGAGTCGTCCTTCACTTCCTTCGGAGCCTCCCTCTCCCCCATTGCTTTTGTCCCTGGATGATCTGATACCCAACGAGCCATCTTCATCACCAGCTCTCCCTCATTCTGATTCGACAGCGATCCTTCTTAAGGATTTTGACTCAGCACACCAATCCCATACTCAAAGAGCTGAGCAAGACAAAGAGGCAGAAGTTTCACGCTTACTCAAGGAATTGAAATTTTGTGCCAATGTTCAGGAAGCGCAAATGATCAGTCGGCAACTTCAGCGTTTGTGGTCACAATCAGGCAGTGAGACGATTGATCTTTTGATGACGTGGGCTGAAAATGCCATCAACGCTGACAATTATGGTGTTGCCCTTGATTACATTGATAATGTCATTGCGCTTTTACCCACTTATGATGAAGCATGGGTAAGACGTGCTTGGATTCACATTCAATTGAGTGATTTTAAACTTGTTATGCTTGACCTTTATCATGCTCTCAAACTTGAACCACGTAATTATATAGCACTTTTTGCGCTTGGAGTTACCATGGAAGCGACGGAACGTCCAGGACTTGCCCTTAAAGCCTATGAAATGGCACTTCAATATTATCCGCAAATGCAGAAGCTTCAAAAGCGCATTGAAATCCTTTTAGAACAGCAATCACCACAAGCCCTCTGAATTCTTTAGAGAGATGTGTCGTTTAAGCCGATAATTAAGGAACACGAGAAATATCTGTTTTTTCCTTTATCATTTTGAATGAAACTCTTTGTTTAAACAGTTAAGAGTATCATCTCTGTTTTTGGATAAGGTTTTTGACCAAATTTTATCCCTGCTTCTGCTGCAGCAGTCAAAATCTGAATGACCATTTTTCCCAATTCGTCAATATATCCAAACAACAGAAAATACTTTATATGTTAGCTTTAATGTGC
>NZ_JBHIMP010000189.1:0-968 GCF_042194175.1 Bartonella sp. MR168JLCBS
AATAAGAAAGGAGATGAGATCAATACAGGTGCAGAACAAAACTACACTGAGCATAAACATATTGAAGGTGCGTATGGTAGCTCCGAATTAGACTCGGAACGCCGTCCAATAGTTCCCGGTGCACGGACATTGTTAATAGTAGGGCTTATTGTCATAGTAGCGTTGCCGATTGCTCTGTCTTGGAAGGCTTTAAAAATGCGCAATGCCATAGACGTTGAAGAAGAAAAGCCTCAACAGACAGTAGAGCAAATTATACCTCGCTACACCCCTCGAATCACAGAGGAACCGAAAATTTTAGAAGAACCAGAAACACCAGTACAGGCAGAAGAACTAACGCAGTCTATTCCACCAGCCTTAGCACAACTTCTTCAAACAATGCCACAAAATTTGATTCAGGATGCTGAAGAATTGGCACGCAAACGTATGTTAAGTTCTGGTCTTAACAATGGTAGCAGTAGCGAAAGCTCTACAGAAAATTCAAAAAAGAATACACTTGACAATGGAAATAGTGGTGTATTATTTGATAAGCTCCAGCCTGTACGATTAGGTCAATCACACGCAGCCCAACTGCGTAACCGTGATCTCTTGATTACGCAGGGAACGCAAATAGATTGTACGCTGGAAACAAAAATCGTCACATCACAACCGGGAATGACAACATGTCATTTAACACGCGATGTCTATTCTACGAGCGGTCGTGTTGTTTTGGTCGATCGTGGTTCCAAAGTCGTCGGTTTCTACCAAAGTGGCATACAACAAGGACAAACGCGCGTTTTCGTGCAATGGTCGCGTATTGAAACGCCGTCTGGTGTTATTGTCAATCTTGACTCACCTGGTACTGGCCCTCTTGGGGAATCTGGGATCGACGGTTGGATTGATAAACATTTCTGGCACAGATTTGGCGGTGCCATCATGATGCGTATAATCGGTGATTCCGGAGGACGAGAGCAAAATAAGCTTGGCCAAGG
>NZ_JBHIMP010000190.1:0-965 GCF_042194175.1 Bartonella sp. MR168JLCBS
GAAAACACTGGACAATTCAGTTTGCCGCAAAAAATTGTTTAAGTATAGTTTTATCGGATCATTTGATTTTGTTGGAGAAGTATAAAAATTCGAACTTACAGAAGTTTAGGGTTGGAGAGTTCATTACGCCTTATTGTGAAAAAGACCCACCTGAGCAATTGGGCAGGCCTATTCAAACTCTTAAGAAATATTACCAATCATAACTATCTGTATTGCAATTTTTTCCAGTAATCTTTTTCTTTGTAATATTTTTAACAGTGTAATTTCCGGATGAAGGGAAGCTTAACGCAAGAGATGTTACATCTTTAAGTATAAATATCTTATTTTCTTTATCATGCGTTATTTTATTTTCATCGTCAGCAACAATTTTTAATTTATCTAAATCAGAAGGGGCGGAGTACGATAAAGTAAAGGATGCTTTCTTGGGTTTAAATGCTTGACAAGAGTATACAACGCCTTGATGTACTTTATCAGAGCTCCCAATAGTAACACTTTCATCTGGAGTAAAATCCCATTTTTTTTCACTAAATCCAGCAAACGCAACAGTAGAGAAAGCGATAATATTTACAGCGAATAGTCCTTGAGTGAAAATTTTTTTCATTGTGTTTTCCCCTTTTATCCTAAAAAAAATTAATTATAAATCAGTTTTTATAAAGATGAAAGGTTGAATTTAACTCAGAAATGTAGAGGTAAACTGGACTTGCTGGCTTTCTTGATAAAAACCATTTTGAAAATTCCCTAAATTCGGGGTATTTGAAAGCACTTGTGTTTGACTTGTATGTGATAGATTCTGATAGTAATTTAAATTGTCTTTTGACCTGATTTAAAACTTTACAGTTATTCTTTTGGATAAATTACTATGGACGACCATTTGTATTCTCAACGAACTCCCTTTTATATGAGGGGTATGAATACTTCAAAATTTTTATTTTCGGTGTTTGTGTCGTTTCTTTGTATTGGTTTTT
>NZ_JBHIMP010000191.1:0-964 GCF_042194175.1 Bartonella sp. MR168JLCBS
GGAAACAGGCACATCCAGTATTCGGCAATTTCCTGTAAGCGTCCTGCACTTACGTGATTTATTCCTTATTTCATGCTTTTGGATTTGTTAGAAAGGTACGCCTAAATGATAGCCTAATTGTTTTTGAGAAAGTCCCATTTGCTTCTTCTTAAGCAAATTTTTTTGCTTCCAGAAATGTCATTAAACGTGGATTTTTGGTTTGTATTCCGAAAGTTCTACGCCGGGAGTGAGCGCCCTCGCATTGGTATTCCAAGATCTAGAAGCACTGAACTCAAATCAGCTTCTTGCTTTTCGTGCTGATAGCTACTTGGACATAACAAAAGCCCCCGGAAATTGCGGAATACCCGCAAAGCAGACTTATTTTTAGTATTTGAGTTTTTCAGTCTTCCAGGCCCTATTAATCGTTGCATATACGATCAAAATCACAAGCTCATTCATAGGATCATTTCCTTAAATCGTCACTCAGAATTAAAACAATTTTCCTTGTTGATTTTGCTCAAATTTATACTCAACCGTTGTATAATGCGCTTCTCCTTATTTTATGAGACTTCAGTTCACTTTCTCTTCGTCCTTTTTGATGAAAAAAACGGTTTACGAAAAGGAATGTATAATGACCTTTTCAAAAATCTTACTTAACAAGTTTTTTCAAGAGCATATAAAATACGCTTTTAACAAATTCACAAAAAACGAGTTGCGAAAAAAGAAGGTTAATTCAAACAGAGATGTCGTTTTCGTTTGTGAAAGAAAAATTGAACAAAGCCACTTTATTTTTTATGGACTCTTTTTTCATTGTGCTGCAAAGGACTGGCTTCTGAGGCAAGCATAATGGGAACACCATCGCGAATAGGATAGGCGAGTTTTGCTTTGAACGAGATTAATTCTTGCGTTTTTCTGTTTAAAGAGAGTGTTCCTCCTGTAATTGGGCAAACAAGCAATTCGAGCATTTTGGGGTCGGTGATCATTT
>NZ_JBHIMP010000192.1:0-960 GCF_042194175.1 Bartonella sp. MR168JLCBS
TTTCTCTCAATCTCTGGGTCCGGCCTCAGCAGTGGGGATGCAGTACTCCCACGGGTCATACAATGGTGCCTGCGCACAAAATAATCGCTATGAGTTCGCAGGGCAATCAAGAACAAAATCAAAAGCAAAATAAGAAATAATAACGAAAAATTGTAAACAAATAATCACTAGATCACCAAATTCCTATTTTCCTAAAAGTGACCAGCTCTCCGCAAGTGTACGGGTCGCACACAAGTAATACAGTGGTGCTCAATGAAGAGCAGGGTTGTCGAACCTCAGGGAACTGTACTTAAAGTACTTATCAATCCTTCGATGTCTAGTGAACAAATAGAAAAGGGTGATATCTATCTAAACAAACAAGAAAGTAAAGATAATGGCAATGGTGTCGGAGGAGATAAGGATAGAGTAATCGGCGGTGCAAGAGTACATCCCCTTGAAGAATTGCACTGCTCCCTGAATGCTATCTCATTGCCCCATCACACTACCTCGGTACATCCTAACGTGACAATGTGTGTGCTCAAAAGCTATGTTGCATCTATGCATTCAAGAAATACACAATGGTTTTGCTAGTCTGTCACCCTAACAATCATGCATTCAAGAACACACTACAGTTATGCAAACACAAAGTTAAACACAAGCAACAATTAGGACTCCATAGCTGAATAGCAAGAGTGTATAAGCATAGACTTCACAATGTTCATAAACAAAGGCACTATGGCCAGTTGACCCCTTAGGGAAGGTACACAAGAGAAGAATAGAGAAAGAACAAGAAGATGAGAAGAACTCCCTCCAAGCTCTAAAACCACGCTTTCTTGCCGTGTCCTTGCGCCAACTCCACCCCTTGCGGTGCCTCCTACTCGTCCTAGATCTCCTTAGGCGGTGTGGAAATGCTTGATCTCTGATCTCATCAAAGTCCTCCCGGTGCAGAAGAGAATCCCCGAACAAAGATGATTTCAAAAC
>NZ_JBHIMP010000021.1:0-11470 GCF_042194175.1 Bartonella sp. MR168JLCBS
TGTCTGATCGTGTAGAAGATCTCACGACAAAATTTGATCGAAGTGATATCATCGAAGCCCTCATAAAAGATGGCATGCCCCGTGCGGACGCACAAACAGCAGCAAACCGTGCCGTTCATATCTATCAAAGCGCAGAGGAAAAAACCGAAAAAGCCATCAAAGCCCTTGAAGAACAGGTAGAAACACTCTCGGACAAACTTGAGGATACGATCAAGGGAGCAAAAGACACTGCAACTAAAGCCACAAAAGCAGCCTCCAATATGGGATGGTGGGGCTTTTTAGGAAGTCTGGTAGGCGCCATTGTTTCCAGTGTTTTTGGTTATTATGGTTATAGAAGCCGTAAGGATACTTTCATGCTTTAAAACTTCTACCTCTAAAGCAAACACATAAAAAGCTGCACACATGATGCAGCTTTTTTTGCAAAATTTCCTGATTGCTCTTTTGTATCATTATCTCTCATATCAGATAACTTCGCCAGTCTATAATCCTTCAATACTCCCCTTTCAAAAAACATAAGGAGTTGCTCATCGCTGCAAATAGGCATTGTGCTTATTTTGAAGAGAGCTCTGTAAACTTCCTTTCTCAACTGATTATCAAGAAAAACTAGACAAAGCGCGGGATATCCCATAAATACGCAGAAGAAAATTGTACCTTTAGCATCTTGGGGAGGAGCACTGTGACAAAGAAAAAATCCATGATTTTCGTCCAAATAGGACTTTTCCTTGTTTTGGGCTTTAGCAGCTTTGCCGATGAAACAGCGCAAGTTACATTTGCTCTCCACTTAGCAGAAAGCACAGCTTCTATTTCAATGCTCCTTTTTGCAGGGCTTATCGGGGCAATTTTTGCCGGACCAATTGCACCACGCCTCTTGCATCGCTTCCAACCAGCACGAACAGTACCCATTGTTTTATTGTTTGAAGCACTCTTTATAGCCACAGCTGCAATCGCCAATCAATTTTGGGTTTATATTGCACTTTCTTTCGCACTGGGTTGTGCTGGTTCAATCTTTTGGTCTGCTATCCTCGTTTCCGTCCCAGAATTTGCAAACAATGATCAGCAACTAGACCGTATAAACCGCGTTATCCAAACAGTTCGTAATCTTGGTTACATTGCTGGACCACTCTTAGGGGGGGTGTTGTATGGAATATCAAACGGGCAAAAAGGATTGTTTGCGCTGTCAATCATGGTTCTTTTTGCCACCTTTATCACTCTCTTCTGTTTTAAAAGTTTAAAAATTCATACACAAACGACAAACACAACGCAAAAAAGCAAAAAAGGGCTAGACTTAAGAGGCCTCTTGCGTAAAAAAAATGTTGTCTATGCTCTTGCACCCCTCATCATTACCATCATCCTCACCTCTGCTCTCAACGTCTTATCGATTGTCCGCATTCGTACCGATCTCAACTTAAGCGCTGAAACCTATGGGATAATCACAAGCATGGTAAGTCTTGGCCTCGTGGTTGGTCCACTCTGTTTCTCCAGCCTTTTTCATCGCTTTGGCAATGCCGCTGGTGCATCACTTGCCGCTACAATCATTGGATTTGCAATTTTCTGCTTTTCCCTCACACAACTCATATGGCTGATGATGCTGTCATTTTTCATCCTTGGGAGTGCAAACGGCGTACAAAATGCTCTAATGGCAAGTTTTATGATGAAAGCCATTCAAAAAGAACAGCGAAACAGTCAAATGCCCGCTTATCTCTTCATCATACAAACATCCGTATGCCTTGGCTTTATAGGAGCCGGTTTTGTCCATGTTCATCACACACAATACACACTCTTTGTCATCGGCATCGCCACAATGATCGCAGGCATATTAGGTTTTATTTTGAACAGTGCCGTACAAAAAAAGGAACAGAGAGAATTTGAGAATGGTTAGTGGACTCGGCTGTTTGTCCAGCCAGCAAACAATGCCCCAAAAATGGCATGACAATCACCACCTGATCAAATCATTGTATCTCTCATGCAACCCCATACCAACCCAATAGGACTTTGATAAACCACTCTTTAATGTAGAGCAACTAACAACCCTCCCAAAAACTTGATATTTTAAAGCAAAAAAACAATAACATCATGCAACAAGATCCTATAGGCTTAAACTTTTACAATGGAACAGGCGGCTATGTGTGGCAACTGGCAGACTATATGCGACATGATTGTCATGAGAGCTCCCATACACTTGAATTGCAAAAACCAACACCACCCATAGCCATCAATTCTTTCGCTGTCTATCCACGTGAACTCAATCCTTTATCACGCGTTCAATGGGTAAAGGACGTACAGATAACGAGAAATAAACCAGCTTTAATTGGAAAACGGCAAATACAACCTGCAACCGTTGTTTCTACAAAAGGAGCGGCATTTGGCGGATTCGACTTTCCCACATTTGAAGCACTTCGTGAAGGCTGCCTTGTCCAATCACTGAGAGAAATACAACTCAATGGTACTCTTCTTACCTCTGGAAGTCTTTTGATATCACTTTTACGACACGGTCTCATCAAAACAGATCAAAAAGCATTTTCAGAAAATGATGCAACCGCTCTTTTACGAGAGCCAACATGTATTATCATAAATTCTTCTCTTGGCACTCTTGCCATTAATCAACTCAATGAGCGTACAATCCGGCTTCATGAAAAAACAAAACATCTCTTGAAGCAAGCCACCACACCAATACGTATTCAATATCCGCTAGAGGATTCAATAAAGTTTTTTGTAAAAGCAGGAATGCTGCGATTGATAAAATTATAAGGATAAAAAGATGCAGCTGATAAGACCTGGCATGGGAACAGAAAATAGTGCTCAACTTATCCATGCACTTATTCAAATGGCAAGACCGCGCACAGTCATTGAAATCGGTGCTGGTGATAGTACGCGCTTTATCGCAAAAGCACTTCAAAAAGCGAAATTATCATGGCAACAAGATAAAAAGCTTTTAGAATCCTCCACTTGGGAAGAGCGCACAGCTTTGCTTGATCCTTCAGGAATTCCTGAAAATTACGAACCACAACTGATTACAATTGATGATTTTACAGCCAAAGGTCAATCAGCAGAAGAAGTATGGCAAGAACTTCTTAAAGATGGCATTAAAAAAGATACTGTAACATTTATCAATGAGAATTTCTTCTCTCTTGATGAAAGCACCCTCAAATCTTGGGGACCAATAGATTTTGCTTGGATCGATGCTGGAACTCCAGCAGATGATGTGCGATTTGTTATAACCCTTTGGGAACAAATCACTCCTGGTGGTTATCTTTGTTTGCATGAACCAACAATGACAACAACAATTGCTCTCAATGGGGCACAACGGGGTCAAAGTGTCAGAACTCCTTTGTGGGAAGAAATCCTCTATCGGCTTGATGGCTCCTATGAGGCTTTAACACTCCCCGAAAACCACAAATATCGCCAAAGTGGTCTGGGGATAATTCGCAAACGCACCTCTGCCGAACAAATTGTACGCGCACAATCGCTACAAGCAGAACTCATAGAAATCAATGAACTGCCCATTCGCAATGATCTTTTGCCCATGGGAAAAGAGACCCTTCGCAAACGCGATACCCGCAATTCACTAATCTCTGCCATGACCTCACCTGCACTGCGCGCTGTTTATGCCGCCATTATCCTTGGTGCGAAAAATCTTTCCGAAGTCCTCAAACATGTCGATTCAGATGCGAAAAACATTCACAAATCCATCAATCGCCTTTTGAACCTCGGACTTATTCACAACACAACAGAAGGATTTCAAGCCGAAGAAACACTGTGGAAAATGCTAGAAAATAAACATGAGCGGAATAGGGAAAATTTAAGCGACCGCCATTTAGAAACAGAAGAGATGCTATCAAAAATTGCACAAGCCTTTCAGAAGGAAAAAATCTATAGCGAAACGGAAGTTTCCAAGATATGCAACCTCTTTACGATAGACTTTGCCCGATTACGACGCACTCTTGTTGAGAGGGGTTTTTTACAACGCCATGGAGGCAAATATCAACGCATGCGCTAAAAGAGAATTGAAAAATGTTAGCGAACTCTATCGTTTTTCTTCTATATTTCAAGAGAATGAATAACCTTCCACTAAAAAAATATAATTTCATTAAAAGGTTATAAAATCATTCATCTCATTCATATGTTGACAATCTATGGAGGGGTTAGTACATCCCCTTTATAAAGGATACAATGGAAAAGCAAGAATACGGGGTGCCAATTGGTTATCAAATAGGATTAGAAACAGTCAAAATCACCAGAAGAAGATATGGGATCAAGGTCTCAATGATCTTACCGATTATTGCGCAAACATCAGGGCATAGTGTTGTCGCTCAACCCAGATCATGCTCGATATTTCTAAAAACATCGTAGAAAAAACAATATTCTTGCAGTGGACTGGCTGGTAAATCAGGAAGGATACTATTTCAACGAAATGTGTACAGCGGAAACAGGGCTAATAAAACTTCCTCAAGAGATACAATAAAATGTATTTGATCATTTAACGACACTTCTATGGAAATTCCATGGACAAAAATAAAATAACTTTTTTCATCTATAGCACAGTTTTTCTTTCTGAATTTTCCTTTTTCTTTGTACTCCCTCTGATTGGAAACTCTTCTCTCATAACTGCTACCAATGTTGCGTTTTATCTCTCTGGGTCGGTAATCCTTGAAAGCATTCTCATGGTAACCACAACAAGTTTATTAGAAAGACTTTCTCGTAAACTCTTAATGGCTACCGCCTTTATTTTAAGGAGTAGCGCTTTTGTATGCGTTATCCTATCGCTCATGCCTTCTGCATGGTTGACCTTTTTTACCTTAATGGCTTTTTCGAAAGCAATTTCAAAGCCATTTTTGAGAGAAATTTTATCAGAACATCTCAAGGGAAATTCTCTTAAGCGCGCATTAACTCTCTATTCGTTTTTTCAAAACGCTGCGGTCGTTATTGCCCCTCTTGTTGCAATGAGTGCCATAAAATATAACGCATCAACTTTTTTAATGGCTTTTTTTGCACTCCTTGGTTTGTATCTTTGTGTTCTATCTCTCAAAATTGTTTATCATTACCCGCATAAAACATTATCTCTTGAAAAGGATAAAAAAACAAAAAAAGCTCTTCTTTTTTCTTTAAAAACAATAATACATAATCGTTCTATTGCTTATTTGCTGGTCACGGCTTTGCTTTGTACATTTCTCATGGGAATTTTCATCACCACCACAACACTTCTCAATAAATTTGACAGCAATCTCGCCCCTTATAGTGGAATTTTCTTTTCAATTGTTGGCATCAGCATTTGTATCTGGCAGGGAGTAATCAATAAACATCTCACCCTTTCCGATAAAGCAACTTTTTATCTGCTCTGTTTTATGGGAAGTTTCTCCTCATTTTTCCTCATGGGTGGGGTCTTTACCGCTGTAACCGCATTAATTGCCTACAGTGTCTATGAATCTGTCATGGTTCCAGAAATATATTATCAAGCAGGGAAAACAACCGTATCCCTCTCTGCCAGTGTTCTTTTTAGTTATATTCTTGTTGTTTCAAATATTGGCCAAGCCGCCGGCTCATGGACAAGTGGATGGATCATCAGCTATTTCAACAGTCATATCGCTTTCATCTTTTGCATGATTGTTGGTGCCTCCGCCTTTGCCTCTTGCCTGTGCCTCATACAAACTAAAAAATAAGCAGCTTCCATGTCACATATCATTTTTGAAAACCAGTAGCACAACAAGAGCACCCAAAACACTTCGCCATAAATCACTCAATTATGGGGCTATAACACACTCTGCGGCAAAGAACCTCAAAACGGTCTTTAAAGATTGTTCTGTAAGCCCTATTGCCAATTGCCTCACAGCTTAAAGGATTATGGAGCGGATTTTTGTTTTCCCATGAAGTTTGTCACCTTTTTAAAATAACATATTATCCATTCGCCTCTATGGTTGATCTTGAGACTTTGAATTCAGCTATCGAAGAATTTTCTATCGATACCATCATATGCCTACCAAGTTTTGCGGATAAACTTATTACCATATCTTGAGAAAAAAATTAAATCTCTCAAAAAACCTATTTTCTCTTGGAGAAGCCTTTCAAGCTTAAATCTGTGTTGAAAATAAAAGACATAATCCCTGAATTGCATATTAAGCCTCTTAGCTTTACCACCCAAGAAACTGGTCCAATAGGATTCCAGTGTTCCAAGATTGATGGTGACATTTATCATCTTTATGATCACATTCAAGTAAAGTCAAATCCTGAAAATGATGAATTAATTGTCTCTGTTTTTTATCCTGAAGATGCACCATTACTTGAACACGCCACAGGTGATGTTGTTCATATTGCATATGATCAATCATGCGATTGTGGCTATCATGGCCATACCTTACACCTGAAAGGAAGAACACCAACTTTTTATAATATTATGGGAACTTCAATTTCTGTACACGATTTTACAAATGTCTTAAATCTTCAAGGTTGCACTCTTTCGGCTACAGATATTCAACTCATTATAGTCAATCAATTTGAGAACGGTGTTGGCGTTTTATTGTTTATTGATTCACGTTACGATATTGAAAGAAATGCCCTTTTATCATCCCTCTCATCCTCTTATCTGATAAAAGACATTATCAATAAAGCGCAATTTTTCCATGTTTGCTTTATGCGAAAATCTCAGTTTATTCGCTCCTCAAGCTCTGAAAAAATAAAATCCTTTTTTCAAACTTCTCAATATCCTATAGTGCCTGATGGTGATTTAGTGGAAATTAAAAAAGCTAAGATTGCAACTTCCCACAAGCGTTCTTGCGCTTGATTATTATTGCCCCCATACGCGCTTTTTCATTTTTTTCAACGTCCATCAACACAGTTGTCCTTGTCATAATCGCATTTTGAAGGGGATAAACAAACGATTTTTGCGGCTTTTTTCACCAAATAATTCCCATGAAGAGAAGATAGAGATGCATTTTGTACTGGTGGAAGCCTCAACCTTTGACTTGGCTAGACTTATAGAGGCAGCAGAAACGCTCGCACTTCACTTACACCTCCTCACCCATAATAAAGATCTCTATTTTTATGAACTGGATTATATTAAAAGCGTGCATCTCAGTGTTATTGAACGCGATACATTTCATCATGCGGAAATGATAACCTATTGCCAAAATTTAAAAAACTTTAGTGGCATTCTCAATCTTACAGACACGTGGGCGACAAGTGTCAACGAAATCTCCGCCCAGTTGGGATATAAAACCCAAAATGCCTATGCGATAAATATCTGTAGAGACAAAGCTTGTTTAAGAAAAATCCTCTGTGAAAAAGGTCTCACAAAAGGACAAATAACTGTTATTGAAAGTGAGGCTTTCCAAGCCACACACAAGCTCTCCTATCCTGTCATTCTGAAAGACCCACAGGGAACAAACTCAAAAAACGTATAGTTTGCAGAAAATAAAACGGAATTTACCGCAATCATGGAATTTATAAAAAACCATACTTCCCTCAAAAAAAATCTCATTGAGACCTTCTTTACAGGCACACTCTACAGTGCTAAAACCATTAGCTATCGAGGGAAAACAAAGCTTCTCGCCCTCTCGAGCAGGGTCATGTCAGACATGCCTGACTTTAAGAGACTTGCAACAACTTTCCCTTAGACAAGAACATTGCACAATTACAGGGAATAGAAGAAGGGATTAAAAATATCCTAGCAGCTGTTTCCTATCATGGGGGCTTTGCACATACGGAATTTATCATCACTGAAGGGAACTTCTTTAAAGTTGTTGAATAAATCCACGCTTAAGAGGCGTGCAAATTGGTGAAGCACTCTGCCAAACTTTTAACACCAATATCTACAAAGGATTTTTAGAATGTGCACTAGTAAGAGAACCTAAATTATTTCAAAAAGAACTGATCCCCAAACCTTTATCGGTCAAGCACTTGTCTATGCAAAACAACAGATAAATTTCAGCAAATGCGCTTGCAACATGCAAGGAGCAAACAAGCTATTCTCTACCCATTCCCTTACAGGGAAAAACTCTGAATTTGAGAGAGCAATCTGCGTGCGCTGACATTTTATTGACCTCAGGAACAAGTTCAGAAACGGCTCTGTTAAATGCACTTTCTTAAGCAAAAAAAGTAAATCTTGTAGTGGCAAAATAAAATGGTGCGTAAATTCTTCACTTTCAAGGCAAGCATAAAACTCATCCTCATAACAACTTTACTGAGCAATATTGGGATATTTATGGTTGTCCCTTTTTTGGCGATTTACTTAAATAAACTTAACTCTCTCAGTACAACAGAAGTTGGAATCATCATCGGAGTAGCTTTTTTGTGCAAAAAGGCAGGCTCTCTCTTAGGAGGGTTGCTCTCCGATTATGTCCATGTAAAAAAAACAATGCTTTTAGGTCTAGCAACACGAATCCCTGGCTATCTCATCATTGGTTTTACGCATAATTTTTATATCCTCCTCCTCTCTTGCGCCTTCATTGGTTTAGGAAGCAGTCTATACACTCCTGCTGCGAAATCTTTTTTAGTAAGAAATGTTTCGAGAACTGAAAAAGTGGATGCCTTAGCAACAAGATCAGTCTTTGTTAATATAGGGGTCTCTATCGGTCCCTTGCTTGGAATGTTGATTTTTAAAATGCTCCCCTCCTTATTATTTAGTTTCGTTGGATTGATCTTTTTTTTTTTTATTATTTCTTCTGAACTGCACCTTAAAAGAAAGCTCTAATACTAACAAATTGGACAAAATAAATTTTTCTGATTTTAGAAAGTTGCTCACCAACAAGACCATGCTTGGCGTTTCGCTTTTTATATTCTTGTTTACCTTTTTTTATATCCAACTCGAAAGCACCATACCTGTATTCAGTAATCAGGTTTTTGAAGGAAGTGCTACTTCTTTTATTTTTGTCTTGAATGCTCTCATCGTGATCTTTTTCCAAATGTCTGTTTCCAAATGGGCATGTAAAGAAAACTCCAAAACGCCCAAAGTATTATCCTTTGTTTTGTTTTGAATCTCATTCCTCCTCCTCCACGCTCTTGAGCATTCTTATTTTTACCTCTTCTTCGCGATCATCCTCTTTTCCTTTGCTGAAATCGTGATCTACATACGCCTCGATTATGAGGCCACAAATATAGATGAACGCTTAATCGCTAGCACATTTGGAATCATGAGCTTGTCCAGTGCTTTCGGAGGCATGGCAGGAAGTTATCTTGGCTCCCTCTTCTACAACCAAGAATTTTTTGGATTATCGGTTTGGCAGATCTTGAGTATTGCCTCTCTCAGTACCGCCCTCCTCTCTCTCCTCACACTCAAAAATTCAGCAAAAAGGTAAGTTGATGAAAAAGCATATTATCCTCTTCACCCCCCATCATGCCATGATTGATTGCACATCACTCAACGATATCGAGATGACAATTTCGGACAAACCTAAAAATACCCCCCTCTCCACTTATATGAAGCAAAACTCTCTCTTTCTTTTTGCTTATCATAATGTATCTTTTACGAAAAAAGATCATCAGCGCCATCCATAGCAAGAATAAACAGCCATAATCATCATAACATTGACGTTCTCATAACTTTGCCCCCAAAAGCTCTTCCACAAGCATCAGAATTGTCCAGACTTTAAAGGCTTAAAACATTATCATGGAAAAACAATGGAACAAATACAAAAATAAATACGCAATGCATTTATTCCTTTCTGATCATGCAGAGTATTCTCTCAAATTTTCAAACATGCAAAGTGAGTTGACGACGAATAGACTCCTCGATAAACTCATTGAGATCAGCTTAACTGATAGCTTCATTTTGGAGAAAGAGGGGTTGCACACAAGAGAAGCATTTTGGGGGGACCATCAGCACTTCCAATCACATTCATCCCCATATTAAAGCCATCACAAACGGGTGTTCATTCTCAAAGTCTGTGATTTATGGGGTAGAACCAATATTTTAAAGAGTATCTGTAGGGAGCAAAATTATGCAAAAGGTGGATTCCTATACCAAATCAGAAAGGTATGTCATATATACCGTAATTATTTCCAGCATACTCCCCTTGCTGGACGGAAGCATTGTTAATGTCATCCTTCCAGACCTTGCTTTTTATCTTTCAGTAGAGGAAAATAATATACTATGGGTTGTAACATCCTATTTTCTTGCCACCGTGCCAGGATTGTTGATAGCAGCTTTTGTGCAAGGAAGAATAGGTATCAAAAGAACTTGGTTTCTTGCAAGCTTCATTTTTATGCTTGGATCACTGGGGGTAGGATTAAGCTATAATTTTCCAACCATTATATCTGCCCGTATCGTTCAAGGTTTCGGGACCGGTCTTTTGCTGCCCCTTAGCCAAATCATCATTGCCTTACAATTTGGACAGACACGAGTGCGCCAAGCCATGGGCACCATAGCCGTACCAACATTTTCGCTCCTGCCTTTGGTCCGCTGGTGGGTGCCTCACTTGCTCAGTATGTCTCTTGGCGTTTGTTATTTTTTATCAATATTCCGCTCATTTTATTGGCGCTCACCATTGGAGCGAAACACTTAAAGAGCAACGAAACAACAAAAACAAAATTTAACTTATTTGCATTTTTAGCGTTTTTCATATCGCTTATTTCATTTTTTTATCTCACAGAAGCCAGAAATATAAAGAACAACACCTCCGTATATATCCTAGCACTTATAGCGGTGATATCTCTCATATTGTTCATTGTTTCTAATCAGAAAGCAAAAAACAAATTAATCGTCTTTAGCGGATTTCAAAATGTGCGCTATACATTACTCATGATCATGGGGCTTGTTGCTTCATTTCTTTTTTATAGCTTCCTCGTTTATTTCCCACTAGCCGTTGCCATGGAACAAGCCCATGAAAATAGCCTTCTCATCATCGGCGCAGTCCTTGCTTTGCAAGGAGTGGGTGCATGGATCGGAAGGAAATTTATTTACCAAAAATGGAAAGAAAAATCTCCCTTTTTCATGATAGGAATTGGTTTGGTGATATCAAGCTTTGGATTATTATGCTTCGGCTATAATATAAGCATGGATGGGCTTGGATTCTTGCTAAGAGGCATAGGGCTTGGCATCACCACCATTGTCTGCCTTTCCGCCCCTATCCAATGTGTCAACAGTTTATACGTCAAAGATACAGCAGTTATCACACGCATATTACAGCAAATAGGCGGAGCTTTGGGGGGTGTATTCGCTGGCTTTTTGATCCATTCGCTGACAGAGGAATATCTTTCCCTCAATCAAACATATCTCATATTCTTTATATTCTCTATCGCTGCATTTTTACTGTTTTGCCTCGCACTCTCCTTATCGCATAAAGAGAAGGGCTCCGATTTATGATATGCTTTGTTTGAACGCCTTATTCTATAACATTTCCCATTAGGTACATTTTTATATTTTCACGTTTTATCATGAGCGCAGTGTCATGTTCAGATGACATGTGATTTTTATGGAAGTCATTAGTTTTGGCACTTTGGTTGCGGGGGCAGGATTTGAACCTGCGGCCTTCAGGTTATG
>NZ_JBHIMP010000193.1:0-951 GCF_042194175.1 Bartonella sp. MR168JLCBS
TCTATGCTTTTCAGACAGAACTGCTTCCGCTAAAAGAAAATCATACTAAATAAATTCAATACTCCAATTCATATCATCGTTGGGAGTCTAGCAGGTCGCAAAGCAAGTTGGCAAATCTCTCAATAAGGGATCCCCGTTATTTTGCATGAAATGCAGCTCCAAAAAAACCTGATGCTCATAAAACCGATAAGCTTGCAAAACTGGTCTGTTTAAATTCGTTCCGTTCTGATGATTCCTCAAAAAATGCCGTAAGCCTTCTACATACTGAAATACCATTAGCAAAATCCTTGATTATGAAGGCTGCAGATGCCAATAAGATACCAGCAAGAAGCGCACTTGCTATTGATCGCGATGGATTTTCAAAAACTGTTACGGCAGCACTCGAAAATCGCCCTCTTGTCACTATAAAACATGGAGAAATTCAAGAGATTCCTGAGGATTGACCTCACATTATCATTGCAACGGGTCCTCTTACCTCACCAAAACTCGCTACAGCAATTCAAACAATAACTGGAACAGAAGTACTTTCTTTTTTTGATGCTATCACGCACCTATACCGGATAGTATTGACATGGATATTTGTCGGAATCAACCGCGCTATGATAAAATCGGTTCTGAGCCAACAGGAAAGGATTATCTTAATTGTCCCCTTATAAAGAACAATATGAAGGCATTTGTTCAAGTGTTGAAAAATGCGAAAAAAACAGAATTCTGTGACTTTGAAAAAACACCCTATTTTGATGGGTGCTTACTACCCCAATCGAAGTTGTGGCTGAGCGTGGACTTGAAACCCTCAAGCATGATTGCATAAAATCTATGGATTTAACCAATGCTTATAATCCCACAGTTAAAGTTTATGCCCTTGTCCAATTACGCCAAGACAATAAGCTTGAAACCCTCTTACAATATGGTCGGCTTTCAAACAAAACTGAAATATTGGGAACAAATTCG
>NZ_JBHIMP010000194.1:0-945 GCF_042194175.1 Bartonella sp. MR168JLCBS
GCTCCCCACCAAGCCATTGCTGAGTTTGGGATCCCTAAAACTACGGCTATTGCTAATGGAATTATTATCTTTTTTATCTTCATACTACTCTCCTCTCAGTTTTTATATGTTGTAAAAAAACTGGCAACCATACCGCTGGATCGTCCCCGACTTCAGCGATAAGGGTTTCGACCAACTCTGCATTATCAGGCGTACCGGATAATACTAAGAGTTCGTCACTAAAGTCACGTTCGATAGTTTTTCCATCAGTTGTGACATTGAATTTGCCGAGATTAAGCTCTGCAAGCGCAGACTGATCACCTTGCTTGATGAGGAACTGACGACTAAATTCACCAAGTCCTTTGACCAGTTCAAATTCAGCATCTGTTAGTTTGAAGCCTTCAGTATAATCTTCATAATTCGCTTTAGGATTGGCTAGAAAAATATAAGTTGCGCATTGTTGAATGAGCGTCTTAGCAATATTGCTTTCCAGCGCATCACTAGGCTCTTGCGTAGCAAAAACAAAAATACCGTTTTGTTTACGAATAGTTTTTTGCTTGTTCTTTGCTAAATCTTCAAAATACGGATCCTGTAAAGATTTCCAAAACTCGTCAAAGATATACATAAACCGTTGCCCACTGATCATCCCTTCTGTGCGATAGAACAAGTACATTATCACTGGAGTACGAGTCTCTGGATTATCTAAGAATTCTGTAATATCAAAGCCGTAAATTTGATGCGTTGAGAGATCAAGTGCATCCTGAGGATTATCAAAGAGCCATCCATAATCACCATTTTGGCACCATTTTGCCAAGCGAGCGTGAACAGATGGGTGTGCATTATAATCACTTAAACGTGGCTTTGGTCAAAATCGTATCAGAAAGGGCAAACGACGGAGCGATTGGTCGATGTTACTGCTCATAACAGACCTAACTGCTTTTTTAGTGTCTTCCTCGTCGTGATGAG
>NZ_JBHIMP010000195.1:0-943 GCF_042194175.1 Bartonella sp. MR168JLCBS
GTTAACAGGACTTTTGTTTTTCATCGCTGTTATTGTGATAACCCCCTTTGCCGTTGGACCAGATCCAAAAATTCTTGCACAAATCGGCCCAGGCATATTATGGTTTGGAGTCCTTCTCGCAGGACTCCTTAATCTGAATAAACTTTTCCAAACCGATTGTGATGATGGAAACCTCGACCAGTTCATCCTTTCTGGACAAAGACAGAGTTTTACATTGATTGTGTTTACCAAATGTCTTGCCCATTGGGTGGGAACTATGCTTCCCCTTGTTTTTTCTCCTCCTATTTTAGCAGTCATGCTTCATTTAGATGCCACGAGAACTTTTACAACAATACTCACTCTCTTATGCGGAACACCTGCCATTATTTTTATTGGCGCTATAGGAGCAGCCCTTGCAACGTCATTGTTACACAGCACTCTTCTCATTTTCATCATCATCTTACCGTGGATTATTCCAATCATGATTTTTGGCGTTTCAGCTGCTACAGCCCCAATAAATCCAAATGTCTCTTTTCTTACTTCCTTGACTCTTCTTATTGCTTTTTCACTTCTTTTGAGCCTTTTTAGCTCTTTTGTTGCAGCTATAACACTCAAGTTTTTATCAGAATAGTAAAAGATGATTGCCGCAAAACTAAATTCTGCCTATTATAAATTCATGAATAAAACATCTCGTACATATAAAATGAGGTCACTCCCCGCAAGTTTAAATCATTTCATGAAAATAAGCAGTACCCTTTTGCCCTGGTTAACTTACATAACAGTGTGTTTTCTTATCTTAGGGCTTATTCTAATTACACATTCCCCTGAGGATTATCAACAAGGTATCGCTGTCAAGATTATGTACATTCATGTACCATTCGCGTGGTTATCTACGTTCTGTTATATCATAATGAGTATCGCTGCACTAGGAAGCCTGATTTGGAGGTATCATCTTGCTGATGTA
>NZ_JBHIMP010000196.1:0-942 GCF_042194175.1 Bartonella sp. MR168JLCBS
CGTTCAGACTATTTTTTTGACTCGTCATCATCATGACCATGTAGAAGCGCTCGCATAGTTAAAGCAAATTTATAAGGCTGTAGTTCTTGGACCAGAAGCAGAAAAGGAAAAGATTGGTCATCTTGATCAAACACTTCAACCTGATGAAAGTTTATTTTTTGGCACACACACACTTTTAGCGCTCTCAACACCTGGTCATACGCTAGGATCATTATCCTACTATTTTCCCCAGGAAAATTTACTTTTTTCTGGAGATACGCTTTTCTCACTCGGCTGTGGACGTCTTTTCGAAGGAACACCAGCACAAATGCTAAACTCTTTTAAAAAGCTTCGTCAGCTTCCCGATGAAACACTCCTTTATTGTGGCCATGAATATACTAAAACCAACGCTCTTTTTGCATTGACACTTGATTCACACAATCAAAAACTTCATCAAAGGGTAGAAGATGTTTTTTTGTTGCGCGCAAAAAACGCCATGACTTTACCGGTAACCTTAGGGCAAGAAAAAGCGACAAATCCTTTTCTTCGCTGGGATAATAGAACTTTGCGAAAGAACCTTGCAATGGAAAAAGAAACAGATGAAGAAGTCTTTGCTGAAATTCGGAAAAGAAAAGATAATTTTAAACCCTGTTTAAATTGACATTGCATTTGCTTTTCCTTTTGTGGCATACGCTCAAGTGACAATGGCTAAAGGAATAGATAATCTTTTTTATATCAGCTGGTCATTGCGAATTATCCCTTAACAGAAGATTTTCCTTTAAAGTTAGAAAAAATTGAAAAAGAATCTAAGAAATTACCCGCGAAACAGGAAATACATAATACCAAAAATGAGAACTTATTGAAGGATATATTGCTTGTGTTTTTAGAAAATAAAAACTCATGTGTGTTTTAAGAGAAAATAGTCTCACATCAAAAGATTTTTTTACCGGTCTCTTAGCACTT
>NZ_JBHIMP010000197.1:0-941 GCF_042194175.1 Bartonella sp. MR168JLCBS
GTTATTTTGTCATATGGATATTAAGGGCATCTGTTACGAGCAGCATTGCTTTTTATCTCATCTAGTTTCTATGTCTCCATAGATGTCCAAATGTAATGCCTTTTGCGAGAGAATTGGCAACGCTTGATAGTTTGAGTAACAGCGTGATGGATATAATGGACAAGATGAGAGCACCCCCAAACATGAAGCTTATATTCTGGTCGTAATCGAGTTTCATATCGCTCAAATAGTTTGCAAAGATATTCATCATCAGATTAAATACAGTCGCTAAGAGTAGAAAGAGGATTATATAATTGACGACTTGGGTTATCCATTGCTCGAAAAGGCGATGAGTTGGTTGCCAGAGCAAAGCAATGATGAAGAGTGATCCCCATCCTACGAGAAGTGTAATAGCGATTTTTGTCAGGAGTACGAGACCACCGCCGATTGCTACTACGAGGCTTGTTGCCAGCAAGATGATGATACCTAAGAGACTGTAAAGCAGTCCATTGGCTTCGAAGAAGACGGTTTCTTGGAAAAGACGTCCTGCATATTGAAATCCTTTGGTTGCTGTTTTGTCTAGTAAATTCATTAATTGTGTATCATTGAGTGGATCTGTTAAGAGCGCTTTTGATAACTCATGGGGCATTTGTGTTATCAAATTGGCAATTTCATTCTGATAAAGTCCTGTGGTAAGAGCTATTGAAGTAATAATACTTATCCGTAGGAAACGATTTACAAATCCGGAGAGAGGCATATCTATAGCGCCACGAATGATGAGCCATCCATAGATGATGAAAGCGATTGTGATACCGATCGATACAAAGGGTGTAATTGTAGCCGTTGTTTTTAAGGAAATATCCGTGACATATGTTTTTGTTATCTGATCAATTTTATTGAAAAGTTGCGTGAACACTGTAAAGTTCATGGAATTCCTCTTTAACGAATTTTCAACTTTTTAT
>NZ_JBHIMP010000198.1:0-937 GCF_042194175.1 Bartonella sp. MR168JLCBS
CCCACCGTGGGGCGGAAAACAGAGCCAACCCCATCAGCTGCTTTAATCCCTTGGCTCTCTTGTGCAACAGGACTTCGCGCTCCAAGCGCTTGTGCTTGCAACAACAAAGGCTGAAAAGCTAAGCAAAAACTTAAAACAAGTGAAAGCCCCTTATGGATCCCTCGCTGCAAAACACAAAGAACGCGCTTTCCTCGCTTGTATCCATATCCCAATTTATGCTTTTGATTTTTCAATCCCCGCATCTTCAGCTCCTCATAAAATTCTTTATCTTTAAAAAAAACAACCCAAAGGGATGTAAACAGCGCAGCGATATTTTTACCGCCCCTTTGCTCTAAAATCTCAATAATGCCCGCACTTGAAATAACCCTGTCGCATTTCCCTTTTCTCGCACTGTCGATTGGGTTAAAATATTCGAATAAGACACATCAACATCCGTAATGTCTCCGGTTGCATGGAAACCAAGAGTTGCCCCAACGAGGCTCCCGCCAAAGCTGTTTTTGCTTACATCATTGGCCACGGCTCCCAGATCAAGCGCCATATAAGGGGAAAATTGGCTCATAAATTTACGCCCCATGTTCGAAGAAAAACCTGGCAACAACAGCGACAATTCATTGCGCCAAAACACCCCGTTGTTGCCGTAATAAATCGCCTCACGCACCCCGCGCACAGAGGAACTACCACCAAGCGATATTTGCTCTGAACTAAACAACGTGTCGGGTGATAATTGTCCTGAAAACAGTGTGTTATAGCGAAAATTATACTGGTGAAGCGAAAAAGGACGCACGTAGCCTAGAGAAAAAGACAATTTGGAAAATTGCCCTTTGGGTGAATTTTTTGTTGCATTCTCTTGCTCTTTATCGTCATAAGCGCCAAGAATTGCCAAACCCTTATGAAACCCTATATGCGCGCTTAATTCTCCTCCAAGCCACTTGCGCGA
>NZ_JBHIMP010000199.1:0-237 GCF_042194175.1 Bartonella sp. MR168JLCBS
ATGAGCAGTCCCTTCACCGAGAGAGCTTATGAGTCCTATACCAGTGATAAATACAGCTTGATCACGCATAGTGAGAAAATTAACCAGCCTGTTTTAGGGTAACGAGTTCATCAATTTTTGCGCAAAGGTTTTTAAGAACAAAATATTCTTCAGTTGCAACTCCACCTTCATTGACTTCTTGAGTCCATTGTTCTAATGGAACTTTAATTCCAAAGGCTTTGTCAATAGCAAAAACAA
>NZ_JBHIMP010000199.1:271-937 GCF_042194175.1 Bartonella sp. MR168JLCBS
CGTCAATTGTATGACTTTCAGGTGTGATCATGCTGTGATCAATTTCACTGATTTCTGCGATAATATCAGCAACTTTATCAAACGTAGAGGGCAATGTATAATTCCTTATTTAATTTGTGGTTTTAGAAAATACTTTAACAATGTTCTGTATAACTTCTTTTATCTTAAAAAAAAACTTAATCTAGAATACAGTTATCTTTTTGATAGGACAAATGGGTTTGCAGAATATTAAATTATTACTTGTTAAGGTTAGAAAAAGCTATGAAATTGTGTTTTGAGCAAGGTTCACCTATTTCATCATGGAATTTTTCTATTTGCAGCAAGTACTGCGAGAGCTGTCATATTGACAACTCCTCGCGAAGTTACTGAAGGCGTTAGTATATGGACAGGGCGTGCAGCTCCGATCAAGATTGGGCCGACATGAAGTGCATTGGTTAGATTTTTGACAATATTGAGTGTAATATTAGCTGCATCAAGCGTTGGAAAGACAAGCAAATTCGCTTCATTTTTAAGGCGTGAATCAGGAAAAACACGATCACGAAAAATTTTAGAAAGCGCAGCATCACCTTGCATTTCTCCATCGGCTTCTAAATTTGGATATAATTCTGCGAGAATTTCAGTTGCACGGCGCATTTTACGTGCACTGTCGGTGTTTTTGGAGCCAAA
>NZ_JBHIMP010000200.1:0-936 GCF_042194175.1 Bartonella sp. MR168JLCBS
TGGAAAGCAACATTCCATTTCCAAAAACATCACCGGACATATCACCAACCCCGATACAGGTGAAGGGGGTTGTTTGAATATTGTGATTAAAGGATTCTCGAAAATGTCTTTTAACTGCTTCCCACGCACCTTTTGCTGTAATCCCAATGGCTTTGTGGTCATATCCTGCTGATCCTCCAGAGGCAAAAGCATCATCGAGCCAAAAGTGGTTTGCTTGACTGATAACGTTGGCTGTATCAGAAAAGGTTGCTGTGCCTTTGTCTGCAGCAACAACAAAATAAGGATCATTGCCATCATGACAGATGACATTTGGAGGTGCGTTTCTTTTGCCGTTAACCAGATTATCGGTGATGGAAAGCAAAGCCGTGATAAAGTCAATATAAGCTTGTCGTGCGGCTTCTGTTATTTTTGCACGGTCGTTGGTTTGGGGAAGGCGGTGAGGATAAAATCCACCTTTTGCTCCGACAGGAACAATAACCGCATTTTTAACTTGTTGGGCTTTGACTAAATCGAGCACTTCAGTGCGATAATCTAAAGCACGATCAGACCAACGAATTCCACCACGAGCAACGGGGCCAAAACGCAAATGAACGCCTTCAACTTCTGGACCGTAAACAAAAATTTCTCGATAAGGACGCGGTTCTGGCAAACCTTCAATTTGGCGCGGGTCCAATTTGGTTGCTAAAATACGCCGTGGACTACCCTCTTGGAGAGGGGTAAAGGCATTGGTTCGTAAACTCGCATTGATAAGATTAAGGTAACGGCGTAAAATGAGATCATCATCTAAGCCTGGTACCTTCTGCAATTTTTCTTCAATGCGTTGTTGAATGACTTGTTGGTTTTTCTTCCGCTCTTTTTCTGTATGGCTTTGGTGAAATTTTAAATGAAATAAAGCATAAAGATCTTGGGTAATATCGGGATAGGCATTTAAAGTTT
>NZ_JBHIMP010000201.1:0-936 GCF_042194175.1 Bartonella sp. MR168JLCBS
ATCCATACGAAGAATCAAATTACTCCCCCATTCTGGAAGCCAAGAAATATCTAAACGCACCACACGGTTTCCGTGAACTGCTGGATAAAGCATTATTGTAAAAAGAAGGCCGAACAGTGCAATAACCCCAGCAAACCACGCTTCATTATTTTTTGCTGTCGAACGAAAAAAGCTAATAACAGCACTTCCAGCGAAGGGAAGCAAAACCAGCAATATCAACATTGCTTCCCATGTTGTCATTCTTTAAGCTCCGTCTTGGCTTTAACATTTTGTTGATGACAAAATGAAAATTTACATTTTTATCACCCTATTTTGCCCTTACAATAATAAGATTTAATAAACCTTAAAAATATTTAAAATTTTTACAAAACAACCATTGGATGAAAAACTGCTCAACACACAAAATGTCTTAAAAAATTTTCATCTTTAACATTTTCTATCCCTTAAAAAAGTGAGAAAGACACTGCTTACGAGGTCCATGAAAAGGCTGATAGCTATTATCATTTTTATTGTAAGAACGATAACGCGCACGACAAGAATCAACATGTTGTTTGAGCATCCATGGCTCTTTTTTCTCTGAAGAAGAAATCAAAAGCATTTTTTTCGAAGCTAATATTGCTTTTAATGGCACATGCTTTGTATTTAGATGTGGAAATGCAACGAATGCCGTTTTAGGATACCACCAATCGTCACTATATTTACGATAACCGCGTCGATAATGACGATAGCCTTTGAAACCGTTAAGTTCCCTGCGCCCTGTAAAAATTAAAGGAGCCACATTTTCTTGAACTGGAGATGCGTGAGATGCCTTAACTTCAGTATCGCTTTTTTGCGCAGAATCAGTGATATTGGTTACTATTGTAAAAACACTTCCGATGAGTGCAATAATCAAAGCATAATACGAACTCTTCATTATAGGCATAACACAAATCTCAC
>NZ_JBHIMP010000202.1:0-935 GCF_042194175.1 Bartonella sp. MR168JLCBS
CGTCTTTCAGGATGGGTTCATCGTGTTCGAGATCATGGCGGAATTCTTTTTGTGGATTTGCGTGATCATTTTGGGATCACGCAAATCGTTGCTAATCCAGCTTCGCCAGCTTTTGAAATTATCGAAAAGGTGCGTTCTGAATGGGTCATTCGTGTAGATGGGGAAGTGTGTGCACGTTCTGATGAAGTTATTAATACAGTTCTTCCAACAGGCGAGATTGAAATTTTTGTGAAAGAGGTGGAAATTCTTTCAAAATCTGATGAGCTTCCTCTACCCGTTTTTGGCGAACCTGATTATCCAGAAGATATTCGTTTAAAGTATCGTTTTCTTGATTTACGTCGTGAAACCATGCACAAAAATATAATGCGTCGCACTGAAATTATTACTGCTATCAGACGGTCTATGCAGAATAATGGTTTTACAGAATTTACTACACCACTTTTGACTGCATCATCACCGGAAGGAGCACGCGATTTTTTGGTTCCGAGTCGTATTCATCAGGGAAAATTTTACGCATTGCCGCAAGCACCTCAACAGTACAAACAATTGTTAATGATGTCAGGGTTTGATCGTTATTTTCAAATTGCTCCATGTTTTAGAGATGAAGATCCACGGGCAGATCGTCTTCCAGGTGAATTTTATCAATTAGATGTTGAAATGAGTTTTGTTGAGCAGGAAGATGTTTTTGTAACAATGGAACCTATTATGCGTTCTATTTTTGAAGAATTTGCAAATGGAAAACCTGTCACACAGAACTTTCCTCGTATTTCGTATGATGAAGCAATGCAAAAGTATGGTTCTGATAAACCTGATTTGCGTAATCCGATTATTATGCAAGATGTCTCTCAGCATTTTTATGATTCTTGTTTTAAGATTTTTGCTCAGATTTTAATGAATGATGAAAATGCACAAGTGTGGGCTATTCCGGCTAAAAC
>NZ_JBHIMP010000022.1:0-8592 GCF_042194175.1 Bartonella sp. MR168JLCBS
TCTTAACCGTGAATGTAGGAGCGGTCCATGTTCCACCATCATACTTGGCACCACCGCCAAAATAACTTGCAACACTGCTTCCTAGGGTATAAAGCTGATTGCCCGCTACAGCATCGCTTGAGATTGCAGTAACGTCACCATTTGCAAGGGATGTAATCTTGCTGTTTGTTTTGCTGTCCTTTTCC
Organism: Bartonella sp. MR168JLCBS; assembly: GCF_042194175.1. NCBI lineage: Bacteria > Pseudomonadati > Pseudomonadota > Alphaproteobacteria > Hyphomicrobiales > Bartonellaceae > Bartonella > Bartonella sp. MR168JLCBS. Next base: position 186 of record NZ_JBHIMP010000022.1, read on the forward strand.
CCATGCGTTGCCACAAAGGCGCCTTTAGTCTTGTCCCATAACAAGGAATCGCTTTGAACAAGGGTAATGTCTTTTTCAATCTCTTTGGTAATTTCATCCTTAACATTCTTGAATGTATCTTTAACGTTTTCGAATGAATCACCAACACCAGCAAAGGCAGTCGCGACATTGTCATAAGACTTATCAGTCGCAGTACCATCTTTATTGAAGGTTTTAACCTTGAATGTAGGAGCAACCCATGCGCCATTCTCATAGCTAGCAGCACCGCCTAAAGATTTTGCAACACTGCTTCCTAGGGTATGAAGCTGATTGCCCGCTACAGCATCGCTTGAGGTTGCAGTAACGTCTCCATTTGCAAGGGATGTAATCTTGCTGTTTGTTTTGCTGTCCTTTTCCCCATGCAAGGCCACAAAGGCGCCTTTAGTCTTGTCCCATAACAAAGCGTCACCTTGAGCAAGGGTAATGTCTTTTTCGATCTCTTTGGTAATTTCATCCTTAACATTCTTGAATGTATCTTTAACGTTTTCGAATGAATCACCAACACCGGCAAAGGCAGTCGCGACATCGTTATAAGACTTCTCAGTCGCAGTGCCATCTTTATTGAAGGTTTTAACCTTGAATGTAGGAGCAATCCAAGAATCCCCAAACTGAATTTTAGGATCAAAGCCAGCACCACCGCCTAAAGCTTTTATAATATGGCTAATGTCTTTACCAACGATTGCGAAAGATGCACCTGTACCTGTAGAGAAATCAACTAGATTTTTATAGTCGACGCCAAACGCGGTGCCCACATCGTATCTCTGTGAAGGGAAGCTACCAGGAACCCAAACTCCATTCGCCGTGTTCACGCCAAAAGGAGCGCCTAAAATATTTGCAAGCCTTTTGTTCACTGCATAAATCTGGGAACCATTTATCGCATCGGTTGAGTCTTCTGTGGTACTACCAGCAGCAACATCCAAAAGAAGCCGAGGTTCACCTTCACTATTCAGAATACTTATTTTTTTTAATGGTGATTTAGCAGAAATAGTTATCGTGCCTCCCTCATTCTCTCGGTTTAGTGCAGGGGATAAGCTTCTTAAAAATAGATTATTTTGTTTCTCTTCAATAGCAGGGGGCTCCTTTATCTCAGCAAGTTGATGATTTAAACTTGTGAAAGCACTTTTCACGCCAGAAAATGCATCCGCTACATTCTTAGAACTTTCCTTCTTAGAACTTTCCTTACCCGTAAATGCAGTATCAAGTGCAGGTTGCGTTTGAAACTTAATATTAGGATTTAAATTTCTGAAAGCATCTTCATCCTTAGAACTTTCCCTACCCGCAAATGCAGTCTCAAGCGCAGTATCAAGTGCAAGTTGCGTTTGAAACTTAATATTAGGATTTAAATTTTTGAAGGCATCTTCATCCTCTATAAATGCAGAGCCACTATCTTTATATAATTTACTGCCAACAACATAGGCTGGTGGAATGGCTTTAAGCACATTTGTACCGCCACTAAAACCGCTTGATATGTTATTAAAAATCTGAGTATTAGCAGAAACAGGAGAAATATTTGATAAAAAGATAATCACTGAAGCCAATGAAAGCGCTTTAATAAAAAGTAATCGATAAAGCGAGCAAGAATTTTTAAAATCATTCACCACTGGCGCTTTTGATGTGGTATATAATTTTTTCATAACAAATTCTCCAAGTAAAAAAAACATATTCAGAACATAAAAAAAACACATTTCAGCGCTAGGGATGATTTTGTGGTATGGTTTTGTTTGTTCTTTACAAAGTTTAGGTTTGTCGCAGAGGCGAACGGAAGTAATTAGAGCTTCGGCAAGGCTGCGATTAAGGTTGATTAGCGATTTGGTTAATGGGTTTTTGATTTTTTTCGCCTTTAAGAAGGGTTCTCTTTTTGCAACAAAATTTCTGAATTTGAGGGGGAGGAAATAGATAGAACGGATACGAAGAGGACATATTTGCACGCTGTTGTTAGATCTGCGGTTTATAGTTTTTAAAGTGAAAGAGGTCATTTTGTATGCTTAAGAGGCTATAAGGTATAGTTGCGGAAAAAGGTTAAGTTGTCCGGCGAATGATTTAGAGTATTTGTTGTGAAATCATTGCGCTTTTATCGTAGGGGATAAGCGACATACTCTCGAGTTTTAGATTTTTTCGCTTGAAGAGCTTTAAAATAAAACGAGGATAGTTGTGTGATTTTTTCATGATCCGTCGCACCTCCCTTTGCGAGAACTTTTTCTGTTTTTACCAGAATGAGTCTTACTAAAGACTATTTTTATAGTTTTATAGACTGTTGAGTAAAATAGCAAGAAGAAAATGAATTTAATTATTTTTACAGAATGAGTCTTTCCGATTTATACAATCGTGAAATATCCTTATAACTTTAAAATTCATAGATTCCATGCATTATAGACTTGTCTAGAGCTTCTGTTTCATAGTTTGTTTGAGGTATCCCATTTTGATCAAAATGAGTCTTACTCATAATTGCCGCTGTTGCATACCTCATGATTGCTACTGCTATGTACAGAGCAAATAAGTAAAATAATAAAATGGGATTTTTACTTTTTTAAACGTATCCCCCCAATGGATATTTTCTATCAATGAAATTATAGAACGTACAGTTTTAAAATACTGTGCGATTACGCACTCTATCAATTTATATGAGAGTATTACTCTGTATTTGTAAAATTTTTGTTAAAGTGCTTCACTTCTCACTAAAATAAATCTCACTAAGATTCTTACTATAGAATATATTGTTATGAGACTTTATATAAGTATACTACTCTATAGCTTTCTCTGTAAAATATTACTTCTCTATAATATAAAATTTCGCCCTTGTCTGATGAGACAAGGGCGAAACTTCGCTTAAATTGTAGTTTTTCATATACTCTGATATTATCTTAATTTCAGAGTTATTCCACCACCTACGCCCCACTGACCTCCGGCACTGGTTGCTGATAGATTAGAGCGAATCTTGCCATCTTCAGATGTATAACCTGCACCAATAGCAAAGGCAGATTGGCCACGCCAAAAACCACCACCAAATGAAACACTCACAGATCCTGGATCATCGAAGTAACGTAAGTTAGACACTGCCAAACCAATCGCTGCTGCTTGCCTTGCCTCTTTGCGCACATTCGTAATATCATAACTTAGTGCGTCAAACTTCATATCGGTATAGGATTTCGCCTCGTTAATACTATCATTGACAAGACCGTTAACTTTCTCATCCGTATACTTGTTGGCATCTTCAAGAACCGTCTCCATCTGCTGTTTTGTGTAATCATGTAACTGACCACCATTCACTACGTCCTTAGAGCCTTTTTTAATTTCTCCATCTTTAACATTAGTAATCAAAACAGGTTCACTGTCATCGGCACCTTTTAGAGTGATGCTATTGGTTTTCTTTCCGCTTTCTTTATCAACATCATAGCTAACCGCAAGATTCACCTTGGTTTCAACTGCTGCTACCTTGGTTTCAACTGCTGTTACCTTTTCATTCGTCGTCCAGAGCTGTCCTCCATTCACGGCGTCTGTTGAATTTTCTACAAGAGCACCCTTCTCTACATTGACAATCTTGCTGGGCTTACCATCATGACTAGCGTCATACCCTTCTTTTCCTGCGTCCCATGGGAATCCATTGGAGGCTACGCTAGGGGTTTCCTTCTGTTCAACAGCCTCAAGACGTGTATTGATCATCAACATGCTCTTACGTATAATGCCAAACGTGGAAGCTACATCATTATAGGTTGCCATCTCAACCAAACCACCTTGTTCATCAAACTTCATAGCAGTAAAGGATGGAATGCTCCATTTGCCCTCTTTATATCCAGCACCACCACCGAAATAAGATGAAAGACCTGCGCTGATAGCATAAAGTTGGGAACCATTGATTGCTTCGTCTGAGTTAGCAGAAATATCACCATTAACAAGACCAAAAAGACTCCGTTTTTTACCTGAAGTAGTCATAAGACTTACTTGAGTTGATTCTATGTCAGGAGAAATAGTTACCGGAGGCAGAGTCCCATCATCACCCATGGCATATTCCTCTTCATCCATGACAAGAGGTAAACTTCTCATAAGAGATAAGCTTCTCATAAAAGGAAAGCCTTCTGAAATAATATCCGAATGACCACCTCCCAATTTAGGTTTTTCACCAATAGCAGAGCCCTCCTTTATCTCCATAAGCTGATCATTCAAAACTGTGAAAGCACTATTTACGCCAGCAAATGCATCCGCGACATTATTATATTTTTTCTCACTCTCATTACCATCCTTATCAAAGACTTTAACCGTGAAAGTAGGACCTGACCATTTCCCCTCTTCATTATATCCAGCACCACCGCCAAAATAATTTGCAAATGCCTGAGACATATAATAAAGCTGGCCACCATTTACTGCTTCGGTCGATGTTTTCGTAAATGCACCGCCCTTAACACCAGAGAGAACTCGTGGGACATTAACATTGTTTCCAATGTCTATTCTATCGCCACTTTTGCTTCCCCCAATGGTAATAAGCCCAGCGCTATTTTGCTTAATAAAACTATCGCCTGTTACACTTTCAATCTTTTTATTAAGATTTGTAAAAGAACTACTTACACCAGAAAGTGCCTCCGCAACATTTCCATATTGCGTTTCAGCTCCATTACCATTTTCATCAAAGACTTTAACTGTAAAAGTAGGAGCATTCCAGCTTCCATCTTCACCATATCCAGCATCACCACTAAAATATCTCGCAACGACATTGCTTATGGAATAAAGTTGAGAACCATTTATCGCATCAGTTGACGTTGCTGTAATCAAACCAGCATTAACACCGGAAAGAGTCCGTGCCGCATTATCAACGCTTGCAATACTTACGTTAGCTCCACTTACTTCTCCACCAATGGTAATAAGCCCTGTATCATCTTGCTTAACAAGACTATCACCCACCACATTAGTAACTACATTCTCAATCTTTTTATCAAGATTCGTGAAAGAACTACTTACGCCAGTAAAGGCTTCTGCAACATTATGATAGTTCTTGTCAGCTCCCTTACCATTCTCATCAAAGACCTTCACTGTAAAAGTAGGAGCACTCCACTTTCCATCTTTATAGCTAGCATTACCGCCAAAATAGCCTGCAACGACATTGCTCATAGAATAAAGTTGAGAACCATTTATCGCATCAGTGGAAGCTTCTGTAATTGAACCAGCATTAACACCGGAAAGAGTCCGTGCCGCATTATTAACGTTTGCAATACTTACTTTAGCTCCACTTACTGCTCCACCAATGGTAATAAGCCCTGTATCATCTTGCTTAACAAGACTATTCCCTGTCCCATTAATGACTATATTTTCAATCTTTTTATTAAGATTCGTGAAAGAACTACTTACGCCAGTAAAGGCATCTGCGACATTACTATAGCCCTTGTCAGCTCCCTTACCATCCTTATCAAAGACTTTAACTGTAAAAGTAGGAGCACTCCAGTTTCCAATTTCATCATATCCAGCACCACCGCCAAAAGACTTCGTAACCCCAGCGCCCAATTTATAAAGCTGGGAACCATTGACTGCTAGATTCGATGTTGCGCTAACCAAACCATCATGAACACCCATAATAAATCGCGGCTCATGAGAATTATTTGCAAAGTCTACTATATAACCTTTTTTGTTCGCACCAATTGTAATAGTCCCTGTTGCAGCATCGTGCTTAACAAGACCATTACCTGTCCCACTAATGACTATATTTTCAATCTTTTTATTAAGATTCGCAAAAGAATTATTCACGCCACCAAATGCATCTGCGACACTCCTATAATTTTTGTGTGTCTCATTTCCATACTGATCAAAGGCTTTAATCATAAAAACAGGAGCTGACCACCTTCCATTGCTATAGTAGGCACCACCACCCAAAGAATCAGCAACCCCAGAGCCCAAATTATAAAGCTGGTTACCATTGACTGCTTGATCTGATCTTGGGCCAACCATACCATCACGAACACCCATAAGAATTCGCGACTCACGAGAACTATTTGCAAAGTCTACTGCAATGCCGTGTGTGTTCGCACCAATTGTAATTGTCCCTGCGCCATTTTGCATAACATACTTATTGGAAACTAATTGATTAATTTTATTATCATATTGATTAAATTTATTATTAATATTCGCATTAACTTCATTCTTCCATCGCTGGAAAGAATCTCCCACACCAGCAAACGCAGAGCCAACATCTCTATACACGTTACCGTCAATCACATAGGTTGGCGCAATACTTTTCAGTATATTTGTACCACCACCAAAATACTTCGCTACATTACCCCACGTATCACAAGCAGAAACAGGAGAAGCATTTGATAAAAAGACAGCTACTGACACTAATGAAAGCGTTCTAATAAAAGGTAATCCATGAGACGAGCAAGAATTTTTTAAATTACTCACTGCTAGCGTGTGTGGTGTGGTATATGTTTTTTTCATCATAAATTCTCCAAGTAAGAAAAATATTAAAAACATTAAAAAGACATATTCCGGTGCTACTAGGCTCCAGGGTTTGTTTTTTTCTTGTTTTATAAAAGATTAGGGTTGTCATAATAAGGAAGAGGACTATCTAAGATATCAATGAGATTGTGGTTGGCGTTGATTGATAGCCCAATTAATAAGGTTTTTATTTCCCCCTTTTACGGAGGATTTTCTTTTTTTAGCAAAGCCTTTAAATTTAAAGGTGAAGAAAGGTGAAAGAAGTGTAAATAAAACATGTTTGTGTACTATTATTAGGTATTGTGTGTTGAAGAGGCAATAAAGGATGTTTATTGCGGAGGAGGATTAGGTTGTTTGCTGAGTGATTTAGAGCATTTTTTGTAGGGTTATTGTGCTTTTGTCGTAAAGATAAGCGAGATATCCCTGAGCTTTAGATGTGTGTCTCTTAAAGCTTTCTGAAATAAGATAATAGTGATTGTGTGATTTCTTCATAATTTACCGCACCCCGCTTTGCGAAAAGATTCTTAGTGTCTTTTAACTAATCCTTTACATTCTTACAGACTTTAAAAAAAATAGCAAGGAAAAAAATGATTTAATTATTTTTTATATAATGCGTCTTGCTGATTTATGAAATAATTCTAAAATTCATAGCCTCATTGTTTACACTTTGGGCTTTTATAAAAGTGCTGGTGCATCGTTATGCTTTAAATACCCCTGTTTTGATCAAAGTGAGCTTATTTAAGCATTCCAGCTGCTGCATATGAAGAAAATAATAAAAATAGTAAAAAATGAGATTTTTTATTTCTTCAAGCATACCCCCCAATGGATATTTCTATTAATAAAATTATAAACCGTACAGTTTTAAAATATTGTGCAATTGCGCGCTCTATTAATTTATATGAAGACATCACTCTGCATTTGTAAATTTTTTTGTTAGAATGCTTCACTGTAACTAAAATCTGTCCCACTAAGATTATTACTACAGAATAACATTGTTATAAAACTTTATAAGTATACTACTCTATGAATTTCTGTGTAAAATATCACTTCTTTATAAAATTTTTACCCTCGTCTGATGAGACAAGAGAAAATGCATTTTTTATCGTTAATTCAGCGGTGAGTTTACTCCTGCACTTACCCCAAGTAACTCCCTGCACTCATGACAGATCGGTTAGAGCGAATGAATCCGTCCTCTGATGTATAACCAGCACCAAAGGCAAATGCGGATTGACTGCACCATAAAACCCGTACCAAATGAAACACTCAACTTCCCTAGTGTATCGTTGTAACGTAAACCTACCACTGCCAAACCAACAGCCGCTGCTTGTCTTGCTTCTTTTCAAACACCTTCAATGGCATAACTCAACGTTTCAAACTTCATATCGGTATAGGATTTCGCCTCGTTAACAGCATTATTGACTATAGTATTGACTTGATCATCCGTATACTTTTTAGCATCATCAAAAACTGTCTTAATCTGCTGCTCACTGTCATGTAACAACCAACCAGCCCCCTCCACGACTTCTGTCAAATTTGCGTAAAACACGCCACTCTTCACACCTTTTCTCTGTTTTATTTTCAATATTAATGCTGGCATTATTATTTGTGGGAACCGTTCTTTTAATCGTGTAACCCTTTTCGCTCCTGTCTTGTATAGACAGGAGCGTTTTTGAAAATAATAGTAGTGAATTTTATTAATTTAGAGTTAAGCTTAATCCGACACCTACACCCCAGCGCCCTCCGGCATTTGTCACAGATAGACTAGAGCGAGTATTTCCATCTTCAGATGTATAACCAGCCCCAATAGCAAATGCAGCCTGATTGAGCCATATACCACTACCAAGTGCAACACTTAACTTTCCTGGTGCATCATTGTAACGTAAGTTGGACACCGCTAAACCAATCGCTGCTGCTTGTCTTGCTTCCTTGCGAACATCCTCAATAGCATAAT
>NZ_JBHIMP010000203.1:0-933 GCF_042194175.1 Bartonella sp. MR168JLCBS
AATGAAACGCGTGTATTTGGTAATCATGTTCTCTACCGTATTAAAGCATTAAAAGATTTTGCTGATATCAAAGCAGGCACCTTAGGGGGCTTTATTGAAAAGGAAGATAACCTCTCTCATGAGGGAAATTGCTGGGTCTATGATGAGGCTCTTGTGTTTAAAAATGGTCACGTTTATGAAAATGCAAGGGTTTTTGGCAAGGCTGTCACTTGTGGTCATATCTATGGTCATGCGCGGGTTTATGACAATGCTATCGTTGCTGGCTATATCTATGATAATGCCCATGTTTATGGCAATGCTGTTATTTCTGATAATTCCCATGTCTATGGTAATGCGCGTGTTTATGGCAAGGCTATTATTTATGATAATGCCTATGTTTATGACAATGCTAAGGTTTATGAAAACGCTCGTATAGCAAATAACGTGCATGTTTTTGAAAATGCTCATATTCATGGCATTGCTGTTATTCGTGAAAATGTCTGGGGGGCTACTAAAATAAAAACCTATACTGAACGTCTCTCTCCTTATGGTGAATTAGAGATTGTCTGGGTCTAATCAATAAAGCAGTACAGGCGTGGCGGGGGCGCCTCTCTTTCAAATTTTCCCATTCCAAATTTTAGCAAATGTTTATCACATTAGATTGTGAGGGTCTTCTATGTGCAAAAAATATGAATTAACCAGTGAAATCAAAAAAATCAAACATGCTCTTACTCGAAATATTATAAACCTTTATCGCATTAAAGCTTTAAAAGATTTTGATGATATAAAGGCGGGGTCTTTAGGCGGCTTTATTGAAAAGGAAGTTAACCTATCCCATGATGGCAATTGCTGGGTGTATGATGAGGCTTGTGTCTATGGTCATGCAAGAGTGTATGATGATGCAAAAATACGCCATTTTTCTCAAGTCTGTGGTCAAGTTTATGGCAATGCTGA
>NZ_JBHIMP010000204.1:0-246 GCF_042194175.1 Bartonella sp. MR168JLCBS
GATCAAGTGATGTGAGCATGCCATTGATAGCATTTTCAATAAGCTTTTTATCATCCGGAACCGTCACATATTGCATACGTACTCGTTCAAAGATATCGCCAAATAGGGACAGCTGTTGATAAGTATCACCTTCATTGTTCGCAGCAACAGACTGCACCATAATCATTGAACTGGCGCCAAGTAATACCCCAGCGACCAAAAGAATAACTTTACGAATCATTTTGGTTCCTTTTCGTTTTTTCACTC
>NZ_JBHIMP010000204.1:300-927 GCF_042194175.1 Bartonella sp. MR168JLCBS
GTAAAGCATTGGAGCAGTTTTGCCTATATCCAATGCAACACTGTTTGCAATAAATTGCATTCCCATCATACCCAGAGGCTCACCTGAAAGAACGAATTGCCCCTGTGTTACGTTGATTCTCGACATCCCAATAAGAACAATATGGTAACCATTTCCAACATTCAGAATAATTAACTGTCCGTAAGAACGAAAGGGTCCAGCAAAAGCAACAAGAGCATCAGCAGGTGCTATAATAACAGCTTCTGATTCTGTTTCAATCATTTCACCAAAGCGCGTAATCTGCGAACTATTATTAATGTGTTGAATTTTTTTTCCTAAAACAGGAAAAAGTAAAGAACCTTTTCGACTTTCGAAATCGTACTGCTCTAACAATTGTAAACTTTTTCGTACCTGTATTGATTCATCAGCATTAAGCTTCGACTGACGATCAAGTTCTAAAATCAATTCTTCCAAAGACTGCGCTTTTTTAGCAAGAGCAATATTTTTTTGTTGCTGCTCTGTAAGTTCTTCTTCCGATCTTTTTTGTAGTTTGGCTTTTTTATCTAATAAAAGCTCTAAACGCTTTCGCTGCTCTGCTTGATTTTGCATTTTAGTCTTTAAAGCCTTATACTCCCTTGTAATTGAATT
>NZ_JBHIMP010000205.1:0-924 GCF_042194175.1 Bartonella sp. MR168JLCBS
GATGATTAAAAACGTGGGCTGTAAAGTATAACGACGGTATAGTACGTGCTATACCGTTTATCGTTTATATTCATTTTTACGGCTGAGATTTGCGCGGGTTCTGGATTCGTTAATGACCATGTAAAATAGACTTTTTATTTTGCTCTTGGTTTATTAAGAAAATAAGACTCTATCTTTTTAAGACATCATGGGAAAGAAAAATTATCAGCTCGATCTCTTTGATATCCATTTGGAGGGCACCACGATTTTTTTATGAGACTTGGCTCTATTTTATTTAGTAAGCGGGTATTTTGTTGTGCTATGTCATTGAGGCTCATTGGAGGTTGTCGCACAATATTATCTGGTTCTTGTGCCATAATTTGTGAAGTATTCGTATGAGTGAGATGTATATTTTTATGGGGTGATGGATAAAAATTTAAAATATTTTTCAATGGTTTTTCTAAATAAAAAGCAAGTTTTTGTTTGCCTTTAAAGGTGAAGTTAATGCCGTTATTGGTGCGTAATTTGGTTGTTTTTCCATTAACGTCATAGCCTGATAAAGAAAATTGACCTTGTTCATCAATAAATCCGTTCCAGATATCCAGGAAATATCCTCCTGCTACTTCTGTTTCTTGCTTGTAGAGTTCATTAAAAATTTTCATTTTTTGTGTCAAATTTTCATTTCTAAAAGCAGGTTGCCCCACCCATATCCATGGTTTTCCTGAATTGCGAAGGCTTTTAGCAATTTCGATAATTCTTTGTTTGTAGATGTTTAGCCATGCTGGATGAATCGTACTGACTATGCCGTGCGGTGTTATGATTGGTTCATTATCATTTGCACCTATCACTATAACAATAGCATCAGGTTTGTTTTTATCAATGAGTTCAGGAATATTGCTTTCCCAAGAAGTGTGATCAGTTCGGATTAAGCCCGAATCCGGCATT
>NZ_JBHIMP010000206.1:0-240 GCF_042194175.1 Bartonella sp. MR168JLCBS
AGGTTCCTATAAGTTCCCAATGCATGGTGAAATTTTGGTTTTCTGAGGGGCTAATGTGTCACTTGCTTGTCCAACAGCATAGCAAATATCAGCGCCATAACCCATGTTGGAGAGGACCATGGGTAGATGATAAGCTTGCTGTCTTCATAGATGGAGAGGAAGAAAGCGTTCTGTTTCTCAGGGTGTGTTGCTAACTTATCCCCCCCAAAACACCTTCTCTGTCTCCTAATAAGACATCAG
>NZ_JBHIMP010000206.1:320-578 GCF_042194175.1 Bartonella sp. MR168JLCBS
CTGGTGCCATTGTCCAGTAGCTTTGTATTGGTCAAATTGATTTCATTGTTTCGATGCTTTTGTAGTTTAGCTGAATCAGTAGTAGATAAACTCATAAATTGCAAGCCAGAAACCCCAGCTGTAGCAGAAACATCCATTAGATTAATATGCCCACCTGCTGTCCGCTACCGATAACAATGCAATTTTGTTTGCTTCTATTTTATTTCCCATTATACTCTGTAGTACTTTAGATTCGATATCGAAATATGTGGATTTTGA
>NZ_JBHIMP010000206.1:599-924 GCF_042194175.1 Bartonella sp. MR168JLCBS
GAATTTTCATCAAGAGTGCCATTGACCATCTTAATTGTGTTCTATTGACTTTAGAAATACCAACATCAATGTTTTACTCTTTGACTAATTTCAATACCAGGGTTCTCGGTCTATACTCCATTTTTTTCGTTTTCAGGATCAAAATTTTAGTTTCAGAACCGATTATTGTTAAATCTTCACTGACAATTTTTCATCTTCTCTTGTTCCAAGATCGTCAAAAGTATTGTTAATCGTTATCGTTCCATGCAGTTTAATCATGCTGCCAGAGTCAAATGTAATTGCACCGATTGCCTTACCATCTTTTGTAGTGAGAGCAACATTTATG
>NZ_JBHIMP010000207.1:0-922 GCF_042194175.1 Bartonella sp. MR168JLCBS
GAAGATCACCGATATCGGCCTGCATCTGTTGTAAATTAGCTTATTTTTTATTAATCCCTGCAATTAATTTCTTAAGCTTTTTCTCATTATCCAATGGTTTTCCAATCATGTTCAACATATCGGATATTTCAGAAAAAGAAAATTTAACTCTTTTAGCACGTAGTATCTGTTTTTAATTTATGATGATCCGTTGGCGCATAAAACCGCATGTCCCCAAGGCGGAAAGGTACAAGCACCCCTTCTTCTTCACAACTTCTTCACAATAATATAAAGTCCAAGCTGTTATTAAAAATTCCCGTGTCAATTCATCACTTGAATAATATCCGTACATTCTATCATTCTGTTATCAGAAATGTATCTGTCTTTTATAAAACTTTAGTTAGCATTTTATCCTCTGCTTTCCTGCGTTTCATATAAGGAAAGACAAAGTTCTCCAATCATGCAACCATTGTACAGCAGAAAATCGATTACTTTTCGAATTACAGGAAAGATTTTTGATCGTTCGTTATAATACCTCTTCAATCTTTATAGACAAAGAACCATCAAAAATTTTTCTAAAGCTATTCAAAAATAACAGTCACCTTATTTTCAGATAATCTATCCTTTTTCCTCACCACATGGCAGTCAATCATATCTATCTTAAGCATCTTTCGATCTGGAATGTCTCGAAGATAAATTTCTACCTGATTGCTATCCATGAGAAACTTTATAAATTAAACAATAGATAAGATAAGGCTGCTATCACATAAGAAAACATTACAAGCAAAATGAGCTTCAAAAGTGCTCGAAATGACTATCACCCTACCGTTTTTACAGTCATATTTGTCAGAAAAATACACTATTTTTGCATTTTAAGATCTAAAAAAAACACCTGAATTCTCTATTCAGGCGCTTTTATATCGCTGCTGGCACGCATTCAAAT
>NZ_JBHIMP010000208.1:0-917 GCF_042194175.1 Bartonella sp. MR168JLCBS
AGCAGCACTATTTGCTCCTGCTTTTAACACATCAGTTGCACGTTCTGGCGTTAAGCCACCAATACCAATCAAAGGTAAAGCACCAATCCGTTTTTTCCATTTTTTAATTTTTTCTAAGCCTTGAGGCATCCATTTCATTTCTTTTAAGATTGTCGGATAAATAGGACCAAGTGCAATATAGTTAGGATGAACAGATAACGCGATATCCAATTCATGTTCATCGTGTGTGCTAAGACCAAATCTTATACCATTTTTACGGATTGCGGGAAGATCAGCATTGCTTAGATCTTCTTGTCCAAGATGAATAAAATTACATTTTTCATCAATTGCTATTGTCCAATGATCATTAATAATTAATTGTGTTCCCAATTTATCACATATGTTTTTTGCACGCTTAATATGCTGACTGATTATTTTAGGATTTTCATTTTTCATACGCAATTGTATGAGTTTGACTCCAAGAGGAACCAATCGTTCAACCCAATCAGCATTATCAACGATGAGGTAAAACGGATCCAGTTTCATGAAAACACTGCTTTTCCAACGATTGGCGTTGAAGGGACTGCTATACTACGTGCTTCGAGAATTCCTGCTTTATACCCCATACGGCCTGCTTGAACAGCTTGCGCAAAAGCTTGCGCCATTAAGACAGGGTCACCTGCTTTAGCAACAGCGGTATTAAGAAGTACTGCATCATAACCGAGTTCCATCGCCAGAGCGGCATGGGATGGGCATCCAATACCAGCATCAATAACAAGAGTAACATCAGGAAGGTAAGCACGGATAGAACGCAAGCCATCGGTATTATGAGGGCCTTGACCAGATCCAATAGGAGCACACCAAGGCATAATGACACGGCAACCAACATCTAAAAGCCTTTCAGCAACAATGAGATCATCTGTTGTATAGGCAAAAAT
>NZ_JBHIMP010000209.1:0-915 GCF_042194175.1 Bartonella sp. MR168JLCBS
TTAAAAAGAACGAACTTATTACGGTACACAATACCGCTATTAGTGAAAATCAGTGGATTGCTCGTCTTCGCACAAAACACGCCCTTTTGCTTAATTGACCACCTCCCTTTGCTCATGCATGAGCAAACCCTTATTAATCATTATAAATCAATTCATTTGTTTAAAAGATAATTCATCATTTTGCATATTGAATTAAAGTTCCGAATACAATATAAAATTTTTTCATTTCGACCTCATCTTATAATGAATCGAAAAAACCGTTTTCTTGCACATCATAAGAGAGATTGATGTGTGGATAAAAAGCCTTGAGAAAAGAGGCAATATGCCTCTTGTAAACCGTCTTAATAAGAGCAGATGGGGCACATTGGGAGCTGGTAAATATAACGATGGTGCCCAATTTTCCTTCAATAAGTATAAAGCAGGTGCTGCTTAATAGAAAAGCCATTTTACAAGAAAACCGCTATGTTTTTTAATGACAAAGACTATTCGTACGATATATATAACATGTTTTATCATCAGTTCCATTTTTGGCAAGAAAGACTGAATAGAAGTGTTATAAGATTTTGACTGATTTGAAAGCTCTTGAGTGATACTTGAGAGATCGTGGTGAATCACATCTATTTCAAATGACTGATGCGTCCCAGAAAGATAAAGATGGTGCAGGGTTCGGATTTTGTATTGCTCAGGTAACCGATCGTTTGAAGCTTTTTAAAAATTCTTTAATCAATTGAATAAAGGTTAACTTTTACAACGTGTGTTGTTCATTTTTTTATTTATCTTATAAATTTCTTATCATTACAAAAATCAAACGCCATTCATTAAAATTGTTCACGCCAGAAAGCGGGGATAAAAAGTACGAAGATGGTTATAATTTCAAGACGTCCAGCGAGCATCAGAAAACTCAAAATCCATAAG
>NZ_JBHIMP010000210.1:0-567 GCF_042194175.1 Bartonella sp. MR168JLCBS
AGCTATTACGATAAAAAGTGTAGCAGCAAGCTAAAACATTTTCGGCGTGTCCAGATACGCTAACTTTGCGCCATTCTTCCAATATTGTTCCAGTTGAATCAATCAAAAAAGTGCTTCGTTCAACCCCCATATATTTGCGCCCATACATACTTTTTTCAACCCAAACACCATAAGCCTGAAGTGTCGTTTTTTCTTCATCGGAAACAAGGATAATATCGATTCCGTGCTTTGTTTTGAATTTATTATGTTTATCGATATTGTCTGGAGATATCCCAATAATAACAACTCTGACTTCATCAAATTTGCTCTTTAATCGCGTAAAATCAATTGCTTCACTTGTGCACCCACTGGTGTCATCCTTCGGGTAAAAATATAAAACAATAGGCTTTCCTTGAAGATCAGAAAGACATAAACGGCCCCCACCATCGCGTGGCAAATCAAAATCAGGAGCGGAAGTGCCTTTCATCTGTCTTGTCATTGTTGTGCCTTTCTTTTTTGCGTCAGTATTGCGTATGAGAATACATATAATCATTGAGCACAAGAATAAAGCATAGAAATAATGCTTCA
>NZ_JBHIMP010000210.1:614-914 GCF_042194175.1 Bartonella sp. MR168JLCBS
AGAGCGCATTATATTATAAGAATTGAATGGAGAAAATAAGATCAGCATGAGAAGTATAAGCATTGTGCGCCAGACAAATATAAAATGGGAACAAAAAATCATAAATAGATTATAGCGGTTTTATCAAAACATGTTTTTTCTTACCGAAGGAAAGTTTAATTATTCCTTGTGCATTAATATCTTCTTCAAGAATAAGACATGTTTCATCCTCAACAAGTTGATCATTGACACGGATACCTCCCCCTTGAATATGTCGCCGCGCTTCACTGTTCGATTTTGCTAATCCTGCTTGTGCTAGAA
>NZ_JBHIMP010000211.1:0-588 GCF_042194175.1 Bartonella sp. MR168JLCBS
TGAAAATTGTAATGCTCAGTCATGGGATAATCAAAGTGAACCCACATTGATTGATGAGCGAGATCAAGTTCTTGATCCTATGACAGCTTATCAAATTACATCAATGATGGAGGGGGTCGTTCAGCGCGGTACAGCGGCACGTTTACGTTTCCTCAATCGGCATATTGCCGCAAAAACAGGAACAACTAATGACTCTAAAGATGCGTGGTTTATGGGATTTACCCCCGATCTTGTTGTTGGTATTTTTATCGGTTACGATAAACCAGCACCGTTAGGATACAATGGAACAGGAAGTTCGCTGGCAGCACCTATTTTTGGTGAATTTATGGCAGCGGCTCTAAAAGAGAAGCCAGATATGCCATTTAAGATGCCAGAAGGTATGATTTTAATGCCGATTAATCGTAAAACAGGTATGCTTGCTGAAGCAGGAGATCGTGATGTCATTCTAGAAGCATTTAAACCAGGAACTGGACCTGCTAATATATACCAGGTAATTGGTAGCACGAATTCTTTTCAGGAAGGTATTCCTTCAGGAACGACTTCTCCACAGGTTAATAAGGCTCTTGAAAGTGGTACAGGTGGATTGTA
>NZ_JBHIMP010000211.1:656-913 GCF_042194175.1 Bartonella sp. MR168JLCBS
TTTTTTCGCATTATAACCTACGGTGAATAGGTTATAATGCCATACCATTCGACTTACTTGATCATTGAATTTGTATAAAATGCCAAGAAGCATCAATGAAAAAAAATGTTAAAAAAATAAAAACTACGGTGTTAAATTATGCGAGCAGAGATAGAAACATCAGTTGATGAAATCCAGCAGGCAATCAAGTTGCTAAGGGGGCATCTTTAACTGGGATCAATCATTAAAACGTCTTGAATATCTCAATCAAAAAGCAG
>NZ_JBHIMP010000212.1:0-913 GCF_042194175.1 Bartonella sp. MR168JLCBS
ATCGACTGCTCCGTCTATTTGATGCGGTTCATGGAGCAACTCCTTGATGGTGAAAAGCTGCGGGTAGCGGAGAAAGAAGTTGGTTACTTACGACTCAAGTACGCCGCGCGCATACTTTTGGATGGGAGCGCAGCCGGTGTCAGTGGTAAAGGCGGCCCGAGCACAACTGATGGTGTATAGTTTATTCGTTGTTTAGAATGTCATCCTTGCGACGTACATTGTTTTGCAAGAACTTATGTTTTTTTGGTCATGTAATTATCAATTTTGTGAAACTATAAAGATCGGCTAACTGTATGAATCTGACTATATTCGTAAAAAGCATATTCTCCGTTTACCTTTTGACGATCTCCGTTTAACTTCTACGATCTCCGTTTACAAATATGTGTTAATGTTTGCATTTAGGTATTACCGTTTAACAATAAATGTCACCATGTAACTATCCGTATTTCCCCTTAGTGTTTCACGTTTGTGTGTGTATAACAATGTCTTTCTTTACTTAGTAAGACTTGCATCACAAGCAGGCATTCAACTTAGTACCGCGCAGGAAGAGGCTTGCGTGGAGGCAACCAACAATGTCTCTCCCATCGGCGGGTGACGTCGATGCAACAGAAGCACCAATTGTGGTGGAACCAACAATGGCGGAGGCTCAGCCAACTTTAGCTCCGACCGCGCCTTTGGAAAAAGGACAAGCGGTGGTTCAGCCGGTTGCAATGGATGTGTGTCCGCCTGACGATGTCACTGGCGATGTCGACAGGATTATTGAATCCCTTGCCAGTGAACCCCCCATATTCGAGCCACTGGCTGTGGCATCCGACACTGGCTTACGAGCCCCGTCACCGAATAAAGACTCTGTCGAACTACCAGAGTCAAATAAGAATGTTGCAACAACTACTGGAAATAAAGAGGCTGCTGC
>NZ_JBHIMP010000023.1:0-8282 GCF_042194175.1 Bartonella sp. MR168JLCBS
AATGAACACTCTTTTAAATCTTCAAACTCTTCTCTTAAAGCCTCTAAGCGCTTCTCTAAATCTTTCAGTGAACCATCAAGCTCTGTTTTCAAAGCGGCTTTCAGTAAATCAAAAACGCCATTAAGCGGCGCATGTACAAAACCTCCCCCCGAATACAAAACGACCCGTACTTGAGACGGGTCGCTAATCTCTGATATCGCAAACGGTTTTAATGACATTTCAACTCCTCATGTCTTGATCCCATAAATGACACTCACATTAACGGGGCGCGTTTCAACACCACCAACCCTCTCTGCCATAAGGTGATGTTCATGATGCTCTCTGTCATTCAGCCCTTCTGTTATAGGCGTTGAATAATATAAAAAATTAGCAAACGGGCTCCTGATAAACCAAGGTAAACGAGGCGGTTTATCTTTTTCTGTAAACCAAAATGGAACCTCTGAAATGCCCACTATTCGGTCAAATTCTTCATGACATTTTTTTAAGCTATCCCCACTCAAACCTACACACTCTTCGTCTATAGCTCTCTTTCGCCTTTGCAAAGAAACTTCAGAAGAAGAAACATCCCGTTTTTTACGAGAAGAAAGACCTTCTGATGACGCTGGACCTATAAAATGTTCATGCGCTTTTAAAGAACAGGGTTGTATACTTGCAAAAGAACGCCAAGGGTCTAAATTGCGTTCATTATCAAGTCCCCGTAAAAATAGCCCCCGAAAATCGGGAACATTAAACGTCTCAACGCCATCCCCTTCTCCCCACGTCGTTCCTATGACACAAAATAAATCCCAATAAACATACCGTGAATAAGCACTTCCATCACATGGCAACCAACCATCCGGCAAGCGTTCCATTGCAAACGGTCCTATCAGACCGGAGGGTAAGCGTTTTAAGGAAGAAACTTTACCCCTTGTCGGGTTGAGAACTTGCCACCCCGAAAGTTCTTCATCATACATGACTGTATAAAGACAACCATCTTGTATCTCTCCTCCCGACAAGGCTAATAAACCGGTTTCTGTCGCCTTATAAACAGGTTTGCCAGCTAAATTATTCAAAGCAATTGTTGTCGCCCCAATGTTCCTGCCCTTTGCTTTAAAACAAACCGATATGCCATTCTTATACTCTAAAAATGCCGATTGGCTTAGAAGCCTTATCACGCTCATCTTTTGGTTATTATCAACCGTCACAATCCCTTCAAGCACGCCGCCCGTATCCGATAAATACTCACTTATCCTTTGCATCATAAAACGAGCGCTATTATTAACCGTGTTAGGATGCTGTCCCTCTGACCAATTAATTAAAGCATCAGCACCACCATTCTCAGATGCCGTTAAAGACCAATCATAAATCGTGGACATCTAAACCTCACGTCTTGATTCCAAACACAACACTCATATTAATCGGGCGCGTCTCACTTACACCTGAACTTGCCAATACAACATCACGCATGTGAAGGTGGGAATGGGGAAAGGCTAGCTTATGGTGCACGCGTATATCCTCTGCCCTCACACCCAAACGTTCAGCAAGTTTCAATCTTTGCTGGTCATTCAACACATATCCCCAGATGATCGTCATATCACCATGCCAACTCTCTTCCTGATTTTCATCATTCAAAATCGTAAAGGATTGACCCCCATGATCATGCTTTCTCATAGCGTCATTTTGTAAAGTGCCAAGATAACGAAAGCGGTCTATCTCGCGGTCATCATCAACACCTCGTAAAAAAACACCACGCAAATCGGGAACATTAAACTTCGTCCAACTATCAGCTCCACCCCACCTGATCCCTATCGCATCATAAAGAGCAGGATAATCACTGCGCAAATAAGCCTTCCCATCACAGGGTAACCAGCCATCTGGCAAAACTTGCATCCCAAAAATCCCTATCGTCCCCGTAGGATAAACGGGAATAACCGGTTCTTGTGATAAAGAAAGAGGCGTAGGATTTAAAACTTGCCAAGCATGATCCCTATAAACCAAGCTATAAATGCATCCCCTTTGAAGCTCGCCTCCCGATAAAGCACGGATACCTAATTCCGTCGCTTTGTAAACAGGTTTAGCCGCCAAATCATTCAAGGCAATTGCGGTTTCCCCAACATTCTTACCCTTTGCTTTAAAACAAACTGATATCCCATTCTTATATTTCAAAAAATGCGATTTACTTTGAAGTCTTATCAACGTCGTCTGTTGTTCAGCATCAACCGTAAAAGTGCTTTCAATTACACTACTCGTATCGGATAAATATTCACGCACACGCTGCATCATCACACGGGCGCTATTATTCACGCTGCTAGGACGTTGTCCTTTTGACCAATCAATCAAATCATCACAATAGGCATTCAAGGAGGCATTTAAAGACCAATCATAGATCGTCGACATTTTAACCTCATGTCTTAATCGCAAACAGAACACTCACATTTACTGGACGCGTCTCGCCTTCACCAGTGCTCTTCAAAACAACCTCTTGGCTCTCATCAAGAGTATGAGAACTTACAATGTAGCCCCCTAAATTCTCACGCTCTATACCCATAAAATTCGCTAGAGAGCTCCCCCCAAACAAGCCTAGACGATAGCCTAATACATCCGTCGTATTCCCATCCCAAAAGTTTTCGTTGCTGGTAAAATGAGACATCGAAAGGCTCTGTCCTTGATGTTGGTGAGACTCGATTAAATCTGTTTGCACACTTGCAAAAGAACGCCCCTCATCAATATTGCGCCCTCCATCAACACCCCGTAAAAACATCCCTCGAAAATCGGGAACATTAAACGTCGCAACGCCATCTCCTTCTCCCCAAACCGTTCCTATCGTCTCAAATAAATCACGATAATCACGACGTAAATAAGCCTTCCCATCGCAAATTAACCAATCCTTTGGAATCCCGCGCATTCCAAAGGTTCCTATAAAACCCGTGGGATAAAGACTGCTTTCTTCTTCTAAAGGGATAGAGGTAGGATTAACAAGATGCCAATGATCTCCATTATAAATCAATGTATAAATGCACCCTTGTTGGATTTCCTCCCCTGATAAAGGACTAACCCCTAATTCCGTTGCTTTATAAACTGGCTTGCCATCTAAATCATTTAAGACAATCGTGGTTGCGCCCACATTCTTACCCATCGCCATAAAGCGCAAAACGATACCATTCTTATACTCTAAAAACTGTGAAGTGCTTGCAAGTCTTATCACACTCGTTTGTTGGACATGATCATTTGTCACAATGCCTTCAAGCTCTCCACCCGTGTCTGACAAGTATTCCTTTACGCGCTGCATCATCACACGGGCGCTCGTGTTCACACTGCTAGGATGCTGTCCTTCGGACCAATCAATCAAATCATCCACGCGCGTATTATCCGCCGCTCTAAGCGACCAATCATAAATCGTTGACATCTCTCGTGAATCCTAATTCCGGTAAAACGGTCCGTAAAACGCCCGCATGAATTGCGTCATCAAAGGATTATCATCATCACTCTCTTCTTCTTCCGAAGCCTCTTCTTGTGATGCTAATAATGCCCTTAAAACCTCTAACAAGTTGTCTCTATTTCTAATGCCACCATGCGCTGTAGGACTTGCTCTATAAGGCTGCCCCCCATACATCTGTAATACACGGTTGACAAAATCACTTGCACGCATAGCGTTGTTACCACCATTCAAGCCAACCGCATTGCTCCCAACAATTTGCGCCGCATTGGCATGGGGATTTTGAAGAAGCCGCGCGGCTCCTCCTGCACCTTGTTGATGCGCTAGATATAATTCTGCATCTGTAGGCGCTCTCCCCAACAGACGGCTTAAATGATTGCGATTATCCCGTGTAAACCGCCCCATGGCATCCGCCGCTTGCATGGGGTCAAAACGATCCTGCAAACCATATTGTTTTGCTGTGCTATCGATAAATTGATACAAACCACCAGCAGAAGAGCGGGGATTCCTTGCATTCGGATTGCCACCACTTTCAACTTGCGCAACACGGTACAAATAACTCTCTGGCAAACCATAACGCGCTGCCGTTTGCCGTATCGCTTGATTGACAGAAGGACTATAACGGGTCATCGTTAAACGTTCTCCCCTACCTTGGTGTACTCAGCATATTAAATTGACCAGCCAATGCTTTTCCTCCTCCTCCAAACAACGCAGCCAAAAATTTGTTCACCCACTCTTTTGTAACGTATCCGCGATTATGCGCTGTCACCATGCTTTGAATGAGCTCTACAATTTTATCATTGGGAATTTTTGAACCACCTGTTAACAACTTGACGATATCCTTTTCAATGCGTTGACGCTCTCTTAAAGCCGCTTCTTTGAATGGAATAGAAGAAGCCTTCACCGCTGCTTTTCCTGCTTGCATAGCTGCATCAAATTTACCCGTTGGCATACTTACATTATGCGTAAAAGATATCTCTTTATTCGCTATACGATTTGGTATTCTGTTATAAAAATCTGCATAATTGGCTTCTTTATTGACAACCTTCTTAACCGTAGAAGCTTTATCTGCTCCGTAAATCTTTGCAAATCTTTCATAAAGATCATCCGTATCAAAAATCTCCTTTGCCTTGGAGACTTTATCTGTCGTTTGCCTCATGCCCTCGAAAAGTTCTCCCCTTGATCCTTTTTTAAAGTATTCTTGTTGTCCCTCTGGTAATTCATCAAAAATTTTACTGAATTCATCCTTATTAACCGACTTGCTAAGGATTTTTGAACCTTCATCCATGGCATCTACACGTGAACTGTACTGATGATACAATGCCCGCCCCTTCTTATATTCAGATGATACATCATCCATAAGCTCTAACAATTTTTTCCGGATACCTACTAAAGTACGAACTTTGCTATCATCTCCCATGTTCCTCGCTGTATCTGTCATAAAACGAAGTTTACGCTGCGTTTCATGAAGAATCCCCATGTTCGGTTTTTCTTTAAGGAGACTAAACTTTTGAGAAGAAAACGGACTGACTTTGTTCCCACCGCTCGTGAACTCCTTTAACCCTTCATCATAAGCTTGTTTGAAGTATGGACGCTTCATTAATTCATTAAGAGCATCATAATATTTTTCTCTTATAGGAGTCTTCTTAGCTATTTCGTAAAGACTATCTGTCGCTGCTTCCCTACTCGCGATAAGATCATCTTTTAAACCTGTAACATTTTGACGAGGAACAAAGTGTTCATCTGCTGCCTGATGAATACGCTCCCCTCCTCCCAGCGCTCTCTGCCCAGCTCTTTTGGTCAAATCAAGATAAGCTCCTTGGTTTCTTTTCGCGATATCAAAAACAAGATCCTGTAAAAAAGGACTATGATCAGCTACGTAATCGGTAGGAACTGCATTCTTAAAAGAGTTTCCTAGCTCTTCAGAAGCCTCCTTACCTAAATGTTTACTGATTTCTCTTAATGTGTCTGTTGCAACACCTTGCTTATGAGAAGGAGAAAAAAGTCTTCGTATTCCGCTTACCGGATAACCAGCCAAATGACCTAAAGCACTTCCAACCAATGCCCCGCCCGCTCCTAAACCTGCACCAGATAACGTACTTGTAAGTGTATTACCAAGTCCTTCGCCTTCTCCTGCGCCATGTAATGCACCAGATGCCGCTCCTACTTTAAGCAAATGAGGTAATGTTGTTTTGTTCGTGATGCCTAAAAATGGACTTGCAAATCGACTTGGAAATGACTGACCAGTGTTCAAAAAGGCTTGACCTAATTTTGACCCCGCCACATTCCTTGCAAGTGTAGGCGCTACAAAGCGTGCTCCTGAGGCTAATAATCCTCCCCCTAAAGTCGCAAGTGAAGGGATTGCCGATCCTAAAGCATTTCCAGCAAAAGAAGTCCAATAATGTTGATCACTCATCCTACGATAATAATCACGTATTCTATTGGCTTCTTTCTCATATTTTTCTATGGTTTTCTTATCTCCAGTCCAATAGTTGTAAAGCCCATTCAAAAAAGCACTTATTGCCAACTCATCATCAGAATCACGTCCTGCCGCTGTGATCCCCGCAATTTCATCATCTAAATTAAAACTCAAACCATGCTTTAAAGAATTCCAAAAGGCTTCACTGCTACTTATTTCGGGATGTTCTGCTTCTTCCTCATCAGAATGGTTGTTATAGTCTGATATGTGTCCAATAATAGGATATTGATCATCATTCCAAATCTGACTATTTGAAGAGCGTTTATTATAATCTGTTATATGTCCAATAATAGGATACTGATCATCATTCCAAACCTGACGTTTTCCAACGTTATCATTCTTATGATTAAGCATTTTAGTATCTCTTT
Source organism: Bartonella sp. MR168JLCBS (assembly GCF_042194175.1). Lineage (NCBI taxonomy): Bacteria > Pseudomonadati > Pseudomonadota > Alphaproteobacteria > Hyphomicrobiales > Bartonellaceae > Bartonella > Bartonella sp. MR168JLCBS. The sequence continues at coordinate 6,263 of NZ_JBHIMP010000023.1, forward strand.
ATTCTAATATTACCATCTGCATCTTGAATTTTTGTTCCTATCTCAAATTTAGCGCTCTCTTTGGGACTGGATACCTTCACAAACTCCATAACGCCTTTTTTCTGAGTATTATATTTATCAGAGATTTCTTGAGGGGTTATCTTCCCCGTCATCCAATCATGCAAATCAGTTTTCTGAAGCTTATTTAAAGCATTAAATGTTATTTCAAGATTTTCTAAAGTTTTCAGTAGCCCTTTTGTATTACGCGCAGAATCTAAAGAACCAAAGGTTGCTACCATCGTCCGACTTTCGTAATCTGATATAGGACCAACACTAAGACTTCCTCTAGGATCCATCGATTTTAAGCTCTCAAATACCGCCTTTAAAGCACCACCCTTAATCGTATCAAATAAATTTTCTAATTCATTCGCAGGAGTTCCTCCAATTCCACGCGTAGCCCACGCCTTAAACCCGTTAATCTTATGTTTGCGAATGAGTGCAATCGAATCACGAATAGCATCTATCCCAGCGTTCATCTGATGTTTTGTGGCAATAATATTTTTTTGCTTTTTACCCTCCCACTCTTTCTGTGCTTGTAGCTTCTGATTATACTCCAATGCCTGTAGAGTCCCTGACATCGGTCTCTGTCCACGTTCACCTGTCTCTGGATCGGTATACCATTCATGCCCCGCAAGTAGTTTAGGAGTATCACCACCTGTTAGCAATGCACTAAGCATTTGAGGATTCCGTGCCATGACAGCAGCTTCTTCTTCACTGTAGCCTTTGGATTTCAGATACTCGACGGTCTGATTAACCTGCCCTCTTTGTTTATCACCTTCATTAAGATGCTTCACACCACTTGCAAGCGCATCCCATCCAGAACCATCTGTGGGTGCTGCCGCCATACCTGCAAAAAGATCTTTGAGCTTCTGATACGCATCTGATTGAAAAAACTTATAAGTATTGGACTGTAAAAATTTATCTAAATCTGTCGGTTCAGGAGGCGGTGTTGGGGTTGCGGGCGCTAATGGTTGCGTTTGGGGTTGCATTTGTTCATTAACATGAGGTTTAAGTTCTTGTGGAGCGTCCTCCAGTGCATTTGGCATAGGGGAATGATTTCCTACACCAAGAGGCATTTCCGTTTTAGGAGCCGTATAGGGCATAAATGGTCCATATGGCTGCTGCATATTCTGTAAATAGGGGTTGTTTGGAGCATGTACTTCCTCTGGTGCCATCAAAGGGGCGAGAGTCATTGCCCCTCCAGTAGCTATGGTACTCTTTGGACTTGCTTTCATGAATTGTCCAAATCTTTGCGCCCCTGTAACCGCTTTTGGAGCCATTCTGGGATAAAGATATCTCATAATATGCGGTGCAAATCTCGCTCCTGTTACTAAAGCCATTGGTATTATCGGTGCAACCATCACACTCTCCTACAAAACTATTCTTTAATTATTCTCCAGAGCTTTCTTTTGATTCATGTAATTTAAAAAAAACTTGGATGCTCCTCCTGCCAACGCTGCTCCCATTGGACCACCTGCCATATAACCAAAAGCCATCGGTGCTGCTTGAAGTGCCAGAGAACCTATAGCCCCTACATTTTTCCATGGGTTATTGCCTTGCATCATAGAGGCTGTATTATTATTCGTCGTTGTACCGTAGTTCCTTGCAAAACCATGACCGGCGTTCATAAGCATATTCAACTTATTCCAGCCGCTATTGTCTTGCTCCAGCCAACGTTCTCGATTGGCATCAACAACTCTCTGATTGTAATTATCAAGCACACCTCCCCCCTGTATGGCATTGGAATAGGCATTGCCATAACCCTGTAAAAAGTTATTTGAGGCTCCCAACTGATTTTGATTGGCTTGGTCTATCATGGCATTGGCTTGCATCATGCGATCCGCATCACGATTATACTGGTCTGCTGTAGCACTTGTGGACAAAGCACCAAGTTCATTTGCCAATACACCTGCATGTGCACCGGACCCATAACGACCCGCACCTGCAAAAGAACTGTTAATCGTATCTCTTACACGGTCTA
>NZ_JBHIMP010000213.1:0-911 GCF_042194175.1 Bartonella sp. MR168JLCBS
ATGAAATTCGCAATGCAATGGAAAATTTGCAAAAATCAAGACATTTTAATCTTGATGAAAAACACTTCAAAAGTATTTCCCCCCTGTTTTCTGCCGGAAAAAGTAGTATAGTTGAACCAGCGCAAATAATTGATAACATTTATCAAGAAAGCGGCTATTTCGCTGATCCACGTACAGCTGCTGCCCTTAAGAGTAACTCGGGAAAACAAAAAAAACATATTCCAATGATCGTCCTTGCGACTGCTCATCCTACCAAATTTCCTGATGCAATCAAAAATCCCTGTGGAATTGATACTCCATTGCCATCTTGAAACGATTTTATGGAACGCGAAAAATGCTTCATAGGTCTTGCTAATGATGAAAAAATAGTAAAAGATTACATTTCTTTAAAATTGCTGCATCTTATTAAGGTTAGCTGCATTAATTCAAATTAAAAATATTCCAATACTTTTATAATGAGGTATTTGGCTTGTTTAACGGAGTCGTAAACACATGGGTGTAGATATCAGTCGCCTAAGTAATGGTTTGACTATCGCCACACATACAATGCAACAAATTGACAGTGTAGCGCTCGGAATATGGGTTAAAGTCGGTTCACGCAATGAAACCTTCTCGCAACATGGCATCGCTCATCTTCTTGAACATATGGCCTTCAAAGGAACGGAAAACCGTACAGCCTTTCAGATTGCAACTGATATTGAAGATGTCGGTGGTGAAATCAATGCCACCACAAGTACGGAAACAACTGCCTATTTTGCACGCGTACTCAAAAATGATATCCCGCTTGCCATTGATATTTTAGCCGATATTTTGATGTATTCAAAATTTGATGAAGATGAATTAGAACGGGAAAAACAAGTGGTTTTTCAAGAAATTGGTGCCGCTCGTGATATACCTGATGATATTGTTTT
>NZ_JBHIMP010000214.1:0-909 GCF_042194175.1 Bartonella sp. MR168JLCBS
TGGTCTTTCCATGTTATCCCTAAGCTTGGTCAATTCATTGCAGATAATGGCGATGCTTATCGTTATTTGGTTGAATCTATTCGCAAATTTCCTAAGCAAGATGATTTTTCCCATATGCTCAATCATGCAGGCTTTTCGCGGGTATCGTACCGCAATCTCACGGGTGCAATCGCAGCGCTGCATTCAGCCTGGAAGATTTAAAAATGGCACAAATTTCTACTTACTTTCAATTGATGCGTGCAGTATGGGTTTTAGCACGTGAAGGCGTTTTGAGTGCTCTTCCTGGCGATGATCTTCGAGGATTTCCAACATTTTGCCACCGCATAGCAGGTATTTTAGCGCGGCGTAAAACGAAAAAGAAGCGACGATCTGAAAATATTTCGCATGCTATCAATAAACTTGGTCCCTCTTACATAAAGCTTGGTCAATTTCTTGCCACCAGACCTGATATTGTCGGACGTGATATCGCGAAGGACTTGGTACAACTACAAGATCGTGTCCAAACGTTTTCCTGCTCCGCTGCCATTGATCAAATTGAAAGTTCGCTTGGTCGATCTATCAATGATTTATTCGTAAATTTTTATCCACCTATTGCTGCTGCTTCCATTGCTCAAGTTCATCCAGCTGAATACTATGATGAGGCAGGACATAAAAAAAAATGTGCTGTTAAAGTCATTCGCCCCGATATCAGAACACGTTTTGCGAAAGATCTTAGAGGCTTTTATCTTGTTGCCTATTTACAAGAGCGTTACATGCCGGCTTCTCGGCGGTTGCGCCCTGTTTGTGTCGTTGACACTTTGGCACAAACCACACGTATTGAAATGGATTTACGGTTAGAAGCGGCCGCCATATCAGAAATGGCTGAAAATATTAAACATGATACAGGCTTTCGGGTACCACAAATGGATT
>NZ_JBHIMP010000215.1:0-907 GCF_042194175.1 Bartonella sp. MR168JLCBS
TAGAGGTTACAGAATCTTTTATGGCCAATGTAAAACAAGCGGGAGCAATAACTGTTCCAGCACATTTGCTGTATGACATAGTTCGTAAACTTCTTGATGGGAGTGAGATTGTATTATCAGTTGATATGAATCAGGCGAGTACGATGTCCGTTGTTTCTGGTTGTGCACATTTTCAGCTTCAGTGTCTTCCCAAAGTAGATTTTCCAGAGTCGCTTCCAGGTCAATTTGGTTACCGTTTTTCTTTATTGGCATCAAGCTTGAAGCATTTGCTTGATTGTACGCAATTCGCTATTTCTACTGAAGAGACTCGTTATTATCTTAATGGTATTTATTTTCATGTCGTTGATGATGGTGTTCTAAAGCTGCGTTTAGTTGCTACTGATGGTCATCGTTTGGCGCAAGTTGATATGGAAGCGCCTTCGGGGGTTAAAGACATGCCTGGTATCATTATTCCCCGTAAAGCTGTAGGAGAGTTGCAAAAGCTTCTTTCTGAAGAAATTAATGATAATGTGTGTGTAGAGCTTTCAGAAACAAAAATTCGTTTTTCTGTAGGTTCTGTGGTTTTTACATCTAAGTTAATCGATGGAACATTCCCAGAATATCAACGTGTTATCCCTCTTGGAAATGATAAAAAATTAATCGTCAACAAGCAGAATTTTTCTTCTGCCGTTGATCGTGTTTCTACAATTTCAAGTGATCGCGGGCGTGCAGTGAAGTTAACGATTGAGCAGGGACAATTAAAGCTTGTTGTTCATAACCCTGACTCGGGGAGTGCAGAAGATCAATTAGCAGCTACTTACACATCTGATCCACTCGAGATAGGGTTTAATTCACGTTATCTTTTGGATATTGCTGGACAACTTTCGGGCGATGAGATGGTTTTTATGCTGGCCGAAGCCGGAGCCCC
>NZ_JBHIMP010000216.1:0-310 GCF_042194175.1 Bartonella sp. MR168JLCBS
AAGCATTGAAACAACAACATTCGCGTATATGGTAAATAAACAGAATAGATAGAATAAACTGAAAAAAAATACAATACCACAACCACATCTCTTCCTCCCATTGTATAGTTTAAGCTTTTTCAGAAATATCTTTTTTAAACTCAAAGTCTTAATGCCCTATGTGGATAATATCTAAATAGAGCCTGACATCAAAGAAGAACATAATCCTTGACTTGTGGAGAATCCAATCCTGAAATATTGCAAAATTTAGAAGAACGAAAAGATTTTAGCCTCTAAACATTTGACATAAACTGAATCGACAAAACTTTGA
>NZ_JBHIMP010000216.1:331-907 GCF_042194175.1 Bartonella sp. MR168JLCBS
TGAAATTTTAGCAAATTACCGTAGCACATACTTCAATCAACTCTCCGCATACAGAATAACTTTCAGACAAAGATTGTTCAGATATTAAGTGAAGAGCAAGCAAGAAGCCTTAAATTTTTCCCAAATTTTCTTATTCAGGCATGGAGAAAGGAATATAAAATAAAGTGATTATTGACTTCTGCCTGGCTCAATCTGCTTCAATGGTTTTTTGTTTTTACAATACCCATTCTCTTTCATTTTATTAAACGAATCTACAGCTAGCAGAGAGACAGCTTTTACACCATTCACATCATTTATTAACTTAGCAATAAGCGCTGTCGTTCTATTTCAATAAACTGCTCTGAAAGAGCTTTTTGCTTTACTGAAAATCCCAGACAAACACTCTTTTTCGAAATCTCTTTAAGCAAGTAAAACAATAGTTTCACCACGCACACACTCCACAAAAAACAGTCAGATGACACAAAAAAATTTACAGTACAGCAAAATCCTGCTGATTTTATCCTTTTCTTCTATTCTTCAAATCAGAAATAATAAAAAAGGAGCATTCAATTATGGTAGTTCTAACATCAAAACTTG
>NZ_JBHIMP010000217.1:0-904 GCF_042194175.1 Bartonella sp. MR168JLCBS
TTCAATACCAACCGTGTTGTGCAAGACTTGCGCAACAGGCGCCAAGCAGTTGGTTGTACAAGAAGCATTTGAAACAACCCTATGTTCTTTGCTCAAAGACTGATGATTAACCCCATAGACCACAGTAAAATCTGCACCTTCAGAAGGTGCAGAAACAAGAACACGTTTTGCACCCGCACTCAAATGCGCACTTGCTTTGTCACGCGCAGTAAAAATGCCTGTACATTCCAAGGCAATATCAATATCCAAAGCCTTCCAAGGCAATTGTGCTGGATCACGCTCTGATGTCACCTTTATCAAACCGCACCCGACATCAATGGCATCACCCAAAACCTGAACACTACCAGGGAAATGCCCATGGACTGAATCATAGCGGAACAAATGGGCATTGGTTTCCACCGATCCCAAATCATTCGCTGCCACCACCTGAATATCTTGGCGGCCACTCTCCACAATAGCACGCAAAATATTGCGTCCAATACGACCAAACCCATTAATTGCAACGCGAACAGTCATCTCACATTTTCCTTATCGATCTTTTAGAGTGCAACAAATGGGTATTGATTTCCACCGATCCCAAATCATTCACTGCCACCACCTGAATATCTTGGTGGCCATTTCCCATAATGGCACGCAAACTCTTGCGTCCAATACGACCAAATCCATTCATTGCAACGCAAACAGTCATTTCACATTTTTCTTATTGATCTTTTCAAGCTCTTTTTCAACGGTAGCGACCACATTCTCACAAGTAATGCCGAAATGTGCTTAAAGCGCATCAATCGTCCCACTTGCACCAAATCCCTCCATGCCAATAAATATACCATCACTCCCAATAAAACGGTCCCATCCTTGCCGAATGGCAGCTTCAATGGCAATTTTAATTGGTGCATCACCAATGAGG
>NZ_JBHIMP010000218.1:0-896 GCF_042194175.1 Bartonella sp. MR168JLCBS
TTTGCTAGCGACTGATTCAGATCATAAATCTGTCCACCATTAACCGCATCACTCGAGCCTGATGCTATAGAACCAGCTGCAAGCGATGTGATCTTGCTGTTTGTCTTCTCACCGTCTTTTTCTCCATGCTTAGCTACAAAGGCTTTTGCACTTTCATTCCACAACAGCGCATCGCCTTGCATAGATTCTGTGATGTTCGTGACTTGTTCTTTAAAATCATTGACGACATTTGTGAAATTCTTATCAATTCCTGCAAAGGCTTCCGTTACATTATGATGCTCCTGTGGATCACCTTCCGTACCATCTGCATTGTAGGTTTTAAGCGTGAAAGTTGGTTCGCTCCATTCGTCATCTTCATACTTAGCATCACCACCAAAATACTTTGCTAGAGTCTGATTCAATGAATAAATCTGACCACCATTAACCGCATCACTCGAGCCTGATGCTATAGAGCCAGCTGCAAGCGATGTGATCTTACTTGCTTTTCTGTTATCACCTTCCCCATGCAGGGCAACAAAAGCACCTTCAGTCTTGCTCCATGATAAAGAATCTTGTGCAACTCCCTCTGAAACTTCCTTAATGCGAGCGTTCACAGTCTTGATATTATCATCAAGTCCTTTAAAGGCAGAACCAACATCGGTATGTGATTTATCTGTTACCTTACCATCTTTATCAATACTAGATAAGTTATAGTTTGGAGCTTGCCATTCGCCTTTCTCATTATAACCAGCACCACCACCAAAATAGCCAGCAAACTGTTTTTGCAGTTCATAAATCTGTCCACCAGTTACTGCATCACTCGAGCCTGATACTATAGAGCCAGCCGCAAGTGATGTGATCTTGCTGTTTTCTTGCGTCACTACAACTTTGCCGTCGTCTCCTTCTTCCCTCTTTTC
>NZ_JBHIMP010000219.1:0-896 GCF_042194175.1 Bartonella sp. MR168JLCBS
TGCGCGCAATATGCGGTGCTTTAATGAAAGCTCTTTAGTAAATTGATTAATTCATTTTCACAATATTTAGAAAACGTGTAATGTTGCTACAGGTTTTTGAATAAATGTTGAATATAAGGTTTAAGAAAAGATCAAGCGATTAATTCTCTTCAGCATAAATAAATTCGAGAAAGTGCTTTTTCATTCATATTAAATCAACAATTAACCGTGATTCCTATTATTATTTTTTAAAGATTCAAAATGGACTCCTGGAAGAATCTGACAGCAGAGGTACTTGCCGATTATGTTCATATAAGAAAATGATTACATTTCCTGAGTTGGTCGACGTTTTTCTACGGGATATTTATGTTTTTTAGCGATACGTGTAATTGCTTCTTCCAATGGCTCGATCATAACGTTCATAGAATAGCCGTTTGCGTGGATGATATTTTCATGATCAATCATAATGGCAACATGACCTTCCCAAAAAATCAAATCGCCCCGTTGTAGTTTATCGCTGTCTGTAAGTGCCCTACCTATAGTTTTTTGCTGCATGGCGGTATCACGTAAAACCAGTGTTCCAGTCATCATCATGGAGAGTTGGATCAAACCTGAGCAATCAATTCCAGAACCGCTAACACCACCCCAAAGATAAGGCGTGCCGATAAAAGTTTCCGCGACTGTAACATAATCTTCGTACACTCGCCCTATGGGACTGAGATGGCGGGTAATAATTGCTTTTCCGCTTTCAAGGATAGAATACATTGTATCGCGCACTTCTGTTTCATCAACAACACTTACTTTGCTTCCCATGGATAAGGGGTATTCCATTGGTCCACGTAAGTCAGCTTGTAAATATTGAAAAGTGCGTGGTACTGAAACAATATGCGTTTGTTTTATCGTTGATGCGCAAAGAA
>NZ_JBHIMP010000220.1:0-896 GCF_042194175.1 Bartonella sp. MR168JLCBS
GATCAGAATTATTTTGAATGATATGAAGGTATAAGAAATTTACTCTTCGTATAAGATTCATCTTTTTGAGATGCGATCTCAAACGGTTTTTGTTTTGGTGAAACAACATATGAGATATTCCCCACCACTTTATTGATAGTTTTTTGGGTCTTTTGATGCTTTCACACAATACATCAAAGGCTGATTCTTCCATAAGAATTCAAAGTTTAGGTTGTGGTTATAATAAAATACTCAGCTTCAAAAGCTGAGTATTTTATGGCATCATATTAAACGGCAAAAAATAAAAAATGCACGACAGAGAAAAATGGCAATTAAGCTTGTTCGTTGATGCTGTTTGCATCGTTATCATTCATTTCTTCTTGATTTTCTGCTAATGGCTTTTCCTGAATATCATAGATTGCTTCAGCTGAGGTAAGCGTTTCACCTTCTGCTTGGCGTTGTGCTTCACTGGCCGAACGTGCAACGTTAATGACCACAGAAATTTGAACTTCAGGGTGTAGACTAAGAGTGATGAGATAGAGGCCGATCGTTTTTATTGGATGATTAAGTTCAATCTGATTGCGTCCAATAGAAAAGCCTGCACTTGTTATGATTTCAGAAATATCACGTGTGGATACAGATCCGTAAAGTTGTCCTGTTTCTCCGGCTGAACGAACGACAATAAAAGATTTACCATCAAGTTTTTCAGCAATTTTTTGTGCTTCGCTTTTTCGTTCAAGATTACGCGCTTTAAGCTGCGCACGCTGTTTTTCAAAATGTTTTTTATTAGCGTCATTAGCACGTAAAGCTTTGCCTTGAGGCAAGAGAAAGTTACGTGCATAACCATCTTTAACTGAGACAATATCCCCCATTTGACCAAGGCGAGGGATGCGCTCAAGTAGAATAATATCCATAGT
>NZ_JBHIMP010000221.1:0-892 GCF_042194175.1 Bartonella sp. MR168JLCBS
TATTTGTCGGGATATTGACGCCAGCAATACGAGCCACGCCTATTCTCCTTGGTTATGTTGATAATTAACCATAAAATACCTGATGTACCTTATAGAAAAAACTGATCCGGCATAAATATTCTCCGAATCCGATTATTTTACTGAAATAAATTAAAAGAGTTTTTGATAGATTTCACCGCAAAAGTCAACTCTTTTCATTTATTTCTAAAAAAAATCCTTATTTAAAAAACCCTCTAATCACCCGTGATACCTCAGTAACAGCCATCATGCCATCAACAACCTTTAACAATCCCCTCTCTGAATAAAATTTCGATAAAGGTGCTGTTTTCTCACGGTATTCCACTAATCGTTTTGCAAAAGCAACATGATTATCATCAGAGCGGACCCGCCCACCCACAGCTATTGTTTCCTGAACACGTTTCTTCATTCGCTCAATCAACGCATTTTCATCAACAATCAGCTCAATAACAGCGTCAAGCTGCATATTTTTTGACTGTAAAATCTGTTGCAAAACCTCTGCCTGCCCTACAGTGCGCGGATACCCATCCAAGACAAAACCGTTTATGCAATCGCTTTCATTAATCCGATTCGATACAATTTGATTAACAATGCTATCAGAGACCAAAGCACCTGCATTTATAATAGCTTTAGCTTTTCTGCCAACTTCCGTTTCTCTGCTAATAACTTCACGCAACATATCGCCTGTTGATAACTGAGGGATACGATATTCCTCAGTCAACATCCTAGCTTGTGTACCTTTCCCAGATCCAGGAGGCCCTAAAAAAACAACTCTCATCGGTTCCTTTTACCTCCACGAAGTTTTGACTTTTTAATCAAACCTTCATATTGGTGTGCAACAAGATGCCCTTGAATTTGAGCAACTGTATCAAGC
>NZ_JBHIMP010000024.1:0-7132 GCF_042194175.1 Bartonella sp. MR168JLCBS
CCAGAACCGTGCAAAAAGGTTTCATGATTTGCTACCCCAAATTCTGATCACTGGTGTGGCTTTCGGATAGGGGAGGGTTGGTAAGAGTATCGTGATACCTGCTTTTAAAATGGGTCCATAGTCTGCAAGCCCCAAATTCGCTGCATAGACGTGTTCAACAGCAAGCGCTTGTTGACCTTTGGCATAGTATTTCCAGCAAATGGCATCTACCATATCGCCATCTTTGGTCATATAAAGGTCACTCATAGGTCTTCACCATATTCTCTCAACTTTATCGTAAATTCTTGTTTTTTGGGGGTGCCATTATGATGAAAAATGCTTTGTTTTTCCTCTACAGAAAGAATGACAAACTTACCTAAGATTTTACCTTGACCGGTCACAAGAATGTGAGGTCCCATATGCGCTATTTGTCGCAAATATTCGAGCTGTCTGTGACCACCTTTGAAATCTGGATAAATTACGCCTGCTAAAGAAAATTCCGCATTTGCAACAGCAGGCAATTGAAGAGCAGCCTTTCTCCCCAATCGCCCTTGCTCTACCCATGGAACTCCATAAGACATATCAAGTGTTTGGTAAGCTGCTGTTTCAATCGAAAAAATAAAACCACCCAAAGCTAACATCATGGTATTTAATCCGAAAGGCTAGAGGCTATGGCTAAACGTTGCTGTTTTGCATAGCGTTCAAGTGCTTGATTGACAGCGTCTCTGATTTCGTCCTTTAAACCATTGGGGACGGAAATATTGAGATTTGTAATGGTTACACGGGCGTCTACTTCAACGGGTTTATGAACCGTAATGGGCTTTGGAGCTTTAAAGGCACCCACTTTATTTGTTGCCTGCATTTGTCCTGTTTCAATGACACTTGTATTAAAACCACTCTTGCGTTTTTCAGGTGGGGTATTTGTAACCACTACTGTATCCAGCATTCTTTTTGCGCGTGCATTGGTTTCATCGGTAAAGGTTTTAATGGTTTGGGTTGAAGTTTTGTTAATTGAAACATTAAACCCTAACTTTTCTTTCATCCAATTAGGCATCCAGTTGGTTAATTTGCTTATCATGCCGCTAAACCATTCGGACAAGGTTTACCACTTGCTTTTGATGCCGTCTCACAAGCTATCAATGAGATCGGATTTTATCTCCAAAAATGCATGCAACTCACGAGCATTTATCGTTTGAACTGTATCCTGCTCAATAATTTGTTCTTTAATTTCTATAAGGGTATTCATAAAGGACTCCTAGTTGTTAGATGTTTCTTAATGACACTTTAAAAGAGCTCTGGGTGCTAAGAAACATGGGCAACTAGCCCGTCGTTATATTTTCCCCGTAAAGGGTCTTGTATAGTGTAACTATACCCGACAAAGTTATTATATGCGTGTAACATACAACGAGTCAAAACTTTAATTGGCGGAGAAGATATTGTTCCATCAATCCGTTCGCTAGTTGCTTTAAAGTGTTTCTTAGGCACCTGATTCGATTATTCATATCGCTGTAATAATGTCACGCAGCAATATCACTTTTTTCTAAAAATTATAAGCACATCTTTACTTTATTTGTCGACTCACTTTAAATTTTTTGGCTTAGTTTTTTATTTATAGTGGAGGGGGAAATAATGCTCGATACGCTTGATACAATTGCGGTGATCGTATACTTGTTATCATTCCCAGTGATGGTTGTCGGACTTGTTTTAGTGTGTATAAAAAAATGGCGGAAAAACGGACTGAAAACTCTTGGTATTGGAGTTTTATTATTTCTCGGCTCTGCAATATTAGGTGCGTTTTTTTTTCACAAAATCGAACCAGATCAAGTTACATACAATAATGAAATTTTTTCCTCCTCCTCGACTTCATTAATATATGTTGCTACTCAAAATGAAAGCGTGAAACAGGTACTACCTGAGAATACTGATAAGCAAAGTATCCATGTTCAAGACAAAAAGTCAGACGAAAATAATGGTCTAGGTTTTTGGGGATGGTTCAGGGTTAATTTTCTTTGCATTTATTGCTTTGTCTATTTTTGTTCATTGGCAAGATAGACGCAAAAAGCGTTTTAAAGAAAAAGTTTCAGAGCAGGTTTTAATGCCTCCCCCCCATATCCACCCTTCTTCTGATTTATCAGTTGTTAATAAAATGTCGCTGGAACTTGAAAAAAAACGGTTAGAAAAGAGGGTACAGATCTTTCTCCTTTGTGTTCTGTTGAGTGGAGGCATTGTGGTAACAGTAACTATTACACCATGGTTATTAGTACCCATTCTTATTGTTTTAATTTTTGTTATTATTGCCTATCGTGAGGCGAAAAAGGAAAAAAACTTTGAGCAAGAAGTTTCTCTGTGGCAATCAGATATTCCTCCCTCTAATTTTGAGGAAGCATGTGAAATGTTTCAAGAACTTGATGCAAGTGAATATGATTATCGTTTAGCAAAAAATGAAAAACTGTTGGGAGTTCAAGAACGCGTTACCTTCAATATTGGCGAAAAGACTCCAGCTTTAGGACGTCTTTTAGTAACAAACCAAGCTATTGTATTTGAAAGCCCTGAAGATAATGAAAGGACTACTTGGGCAGGAATTGCATCAGTCACTATAACATACCAAAGATGTCACATCAGTCACCGTACTGGCGCACCATGGAATTACCGATTTAGTGCCATTCCAAATCCAAGGTTTGCAGCAGTAATCCGGGCTCTTGGGCAGCCTTATTGATTTTTAAACACACAAGATAAAGTTGCGTCCATTTTTTATCTCCCGCAAGATAAGCTTATACATACCAGATTCTGAGGCTTGGACATCTGTGATCACGAAGTGCTCTTGGGAAGAGGGAGCTTTGCTGTTTTTAGGAACCATCACAATAACACTATCTTGAGGGTTTGGTGGCACCCGCCCCCAATATCATTGATACAAAGATCAAGTTCCTTTCTTGCAATTGTGGTAGGGATTCTGCCACCAGCGTCCGATTCTGAATGCTTAATGGTGTAAATCGCTGTGATACGAAAAGATTGCTGATTGTCCTTTCGCGTGTAGATGATGGGCTTCCCAAAAGTGTTGCGCACATCTTTAACCATTTGGTTTAGCAGCCCGTGCCATCGCATGTTATTTCGCTCCAATCACGGCTTTAAACAGCATTTCTGGGCGTGTACAAATGTAAAGCGGATAGCTATAGAACCTCCGGTTTTACCCATGCATTACGGTCGTGATCAACGATCAGCATGGTGTAGAGAGGCTTTCCAACCGTGTTGGCAAAATCCAAGCTTTCACCTAGTGCAAAGGTTTTTTGGAAGACACCAGACGCATCAACAGGGAAGAATTGACATTCATCAGGCTTAATTCCTATGGCGCGCTTTGTTCCAGCCTGTGCACTTACATTATAGTTGTGAATACTTCGGTAATTAATGAAAGTGACACCAGCAAAGTCAAAACTGCCAAAGCTGCCCGAGCCAAGAGCGCTTGGTGTTGCAACACCTCCGGCGCTATTAAGTGTTTGTGCTAAGGCTGTGTTGAGATAAGTTTCACGAATTGTTTTATGGTTTTTCAACTTGGAAAAGAATTCATTTCCACAAAGTCCAATAATGCGTGAACGATCAGAAAATGCTCCTTTTGAAGCCTCAATCATCCTCATAATGACTTGGTCAACATGGTCAGCAACATTGGTTGTTTCTGTATTTAGTTTAAAGTCAATGGGCTTTGGTGGTGTGATTTCCCATTCTTTGTACCAATCGACAATCACGGAGCCATCAGCATCAAGGACAACACCTTGAACAGCGCCAAGCTGCATATTTTCCCATGTCAATTCAATTTCAGAAATCAGTTTCTTTTGTTTTCTGGCAATATATTTCATTGCTGTCTCTAACTGATCTTCTGCGCCAAATTCACGACGGTTCTGGATTTCTTCTGATTTTACGGTATCACTTTTGGCAATCCGTGTTGTTTTGAAAAACCGAAGATTACGCCCCTCTCTATCACCTTCTGCCAAAGGTGCGCCACGTTCACTGGTTTGAATAAGCGAAAATGTATTATCACGCCGTTCAATCCCAACCACTGTGGTACTGGTTTCAACTTCCTCAAAAAGATTAAGAGAGCTCACAAGACCAGGTTGAAACTCATAGTTTTCAATGGCTCTCATCATTGTGATGCTTGAGAAAGCATCATGTTTAAAAAAATTCATATCCATGTTTGCATTCTCCTATCGCAATAGAATGTTGTTATGGTCTTCTAAAGACTGAATGGCCGCGTTCTTTTGCTCATCTGTGATGTCATCTGGCCATAGCAATTCAGAAGCTTTTACAGTGCATAAGCGTGCTGTAATCACGGCGCGTTGATCTGCGCCTGTTGCGTCAACAGTGGCAAAAGAAATCCCTGCCGGTGTTTGACTGCCATCGGATACTGCTGGATTAAGGGGGATGTATTTTTCTGATGCTTGAGGAATGGGGTTTTCGGCGTATCAGATAAGCCAAACATTTTGCGGTTGAAATTAAACTCCAATTGTATTGCACTGAAATACAGTTACAAGAGGAGAGATCATTATGGCTGCTAGTCGTATGGTTCAGGCGCGTGTACCAGAAGAAATTCAAAATATCGCTAATCAAGTTATTCAAGCTTCAGATTTATCAGTAAGTGATGTTGTGAGAGTGTTGATGACGCGTATTGCACAAGATAAAGCTATTCCGTCCTTCTTGTTTCAACCCAATGCGGAAACCATAGCGGCTTTTACGGAATTAGATGAAGGCAACTTAAAAAAGTTTCATTCCGTAGACGAATTATTTGATGATCTATGTGGACGATTGAACGCACCACTATCTCCAAACGTGATTTCAAGCGTGAAATGAAAGGACGGTATCGGCATCTTTTAGATATTGATTTGCGCCAAATCATTGCAGTATTAGCAATTGACCAGCCTTTAGAACCTCGATATCATGACTATGCATTGACTGGGAATTGGAGCAATTATCGAGATTGCCATATTCGACCTGACTTAGTGTTGATTTATCGCTTGATTGGTCAAGATCGATAGGTTTTAGTATGTCTAGGCTCTCATTCAAAACTTGATCTTTAAACTACCTCCCCATTTTTGAGAATGGAGAGGGGAGTTATGTTTTTAGCTAAGCAGCTTCCACAACAGGGCTCTCCAAAGTAGGAGCATAAGCTTGCAATAACGAATTCATGCTATGCGGGAGTTCTGAAGTTCCAAAGCCTTTAAGAACTGCTAGAATCTTTGTAATATTCGGTACCTCATCTTGAAGTTTTAAAATCAAAGCTTTTTCTATCACACCCATAATGTTAACCAGAGTACTACAATTTTTTTTATCTACATATTCACAATTGACAAACTGAAACAAAGCCATTCACACATTACATAAAAAGTTGGTATCTACCTTCATTGCATACCCCCAAAGATATTTGTTCTCTCAAACATGCCAATCCTTTTGGTGTAATTTTTGTTGAAGGCAGTATCTTTTCTGTAGCATCAGGTCCTTGAATAGTGATAGCAGGATAATCCATAAATCCTTTCTTGATTTTATCCTGATAGGGTAATAATGGACCACTTGGAATACGGCGATACACCCAATCATGTTTATGTAAGTAATCTGTTAAGTCCTTTGGCCGTACTTCAAAAATTTTTTCCGCTTCAATAAGACCGAACAAACCATCAGAAGGCTTTAAATCCTCAAGCGCGTCTGCTTTGGGTGCTATTCTGCGATGATGCTACTTTCTGTTCGATTTGATTTTGTAGGTGATTCAAGACGCCAAGTAATGCTTCGGGCTTGGAGTAATCGATTTGCGGTGTCGCTACTTGTTTTGCAAGCTTTTCACATTCGATAAAATACTCTTTTACTTGATGACCTTTATCATTACGCTCGATCATTGAAAGGTGTTTTGCCATGTCTAAGGTGAGGTGATATTCCATGCTTGGACGCCCACCTTTTTCTAAATTTTTAGAAAAAGCTATAAGTCTATATTTTCTCGAAATTTGCATTCTTTAATACGATTTTTAATCCAGTCTGCAAATTTTGATGTAATTTCCAAAAACGCATGCAAATCACGAGCATTGACGGTTTGAACAGCCTCTCTATCAATAACCCGTTATTTAATTTCTATAAGAGTGTTCATAGTGAACTCCTATCGATTAGAGGTTTCTTATTGACATTCCAGAAGAATGCCGAGCGCTAAGAAACACGGTCGATAGTCCGTCGTTACGCTTTCCCCATAAAGAGTATTGTATAGCGTAACTACACCCGACAAATCCATTATATGCATGTAGCATATAATGAGTCAAAGTCTCTAATGTGCGGAGAAGAGATTGTGTCGGTAATCTATCCGCTATCGATTTAAGGTGTTTCTTAGGCACTTAATTCGAAAATATACATTGACGCAATAATGTCGAGAATAAAAATAAATTCCATCTCAAAATAATTATATACTGTACAGTGTACATATTGAAATCATTATTTATCAATGAGTTAAGTGTACAATGTACAGTTAATTTGAAAATTCTGTCGCTAGCGATAGTTTGCGCAGCCTGCCCCGTAACGAAGCTAACTCGCTGGGAAGTATCTTTTATATTTATTTTATTGACTTTTTTATAAAAAAAACAAAGCATAAGTGATAATCTGTTTTTAAAATTGCAATCAAAGTGTGTAATGCATAAACTCATAAGGATACGGGATAGGTAGATAAAGCTTGAGAACATTATTTAGCTTTCTTATTAGCAGCGTATTCTTGACGTTCAAGTTGTCTCTGTATGTTTTTAGTTAATCTTTCACTGGTATATTGTGCGATAGAATTTACAATTTCTGGCTTGGACATCACTCCAGCAATTGATGGTCCTTCTTGTTTTGCAATGGGGAATTTACCTCCGTCTACTCTTTGAAAAACATTACTCTTCATCTTTTTTAAATCAACACGCTTTGGAAAATTTCCACCCTTAATAAAACCATGAGGCAAGATTTCTTTTTTCCAAACATTGTGTAAGTTACACCGCGTTTTGTTTTTTTTTGCTTGAAAAAATTAAGAGGTATCGGTGTTCCAGAACCAATGATATCTGTTTCGAGAAGTTTTGCTTTACAGCGGCTTTAGCCAAGGCGTTTCACCTTGGCAAGCAAAGCGAACGGCAAAAGCAAACAGAGAATGCTTTAAAGACAGCAA
>NZ_JBHIMP010000222.1:0-891 GCF_042194175.1 Bartonella sp. MR168JLCBS
GCCGTGGACAAGAAGTAGCAATGCCAAGCCAAAGCTTGAAAAATCTCCTTTCCATGCCAAAAGAATTGCAGCAAACAGCTTTAGCAGCTTCTCTTTTGCTTCAAAAAGAGCTCGAAAGTCTTATAAAACAAGTCAGTAACCGTCTCTCAGGAAACGAGCAGAGAGCCCTCAAGAACAAGAATTATGATGCACTCGCGAAAAATCTTGGTGTCTCACAACATAAAGCAAAGGAAATTACACAGACCGTTAATCAAGCCAGAGATGCACAAAAACAATTGCAAACACGGACAGTCAGTCGCTCAAAAGTGCTCGCCATGGGGCAAGCTAAAATAGTTTGCTAAAAAAAATACAAGGTCTTGCACCTTCCTTTGACTATGCATGAAAGAGGATGTTTTGCCACTCTCGCGTCCCCAAAAAGAGAGGGGGGGTAAGTGGTGTGAGACCGATTTTAAAAGGTATTGTTTTATACCCTGATAAAACCGAAAGTAAGACACAATG
Source organism: Bartonella sp. MR168JLCBS (assembly GCF_042194175.1). Classification (NCBI taxonomy): domain Bacteria; kingdom Pseudomonadati; phylum Pseudomonadota; class Alphaproteobacteria; order Hyphomicrobiales; family Bartonellaceae; genus Bartonella; species Bartonella sp. MR168JLCBS. The sequence goes on from NZ_JBHIMP010000222.1 coordinate 499, forward strand.
AAATACACAAAGATACAGCTGGCGCTTATTTTAACGCCAATCGCTTTAGGTGCTTTAACGATATTCCTTGTCCCGCATTTATTGTCATTTGTGATCAATGATTTGAAAGCCAATCACGTTTACTGGTATGTTCGTTCAGAGCCCTTATTGGTGCTGATGCTGGTTGCTACTGTGTCATTATGTTATACCCTATCGCAAAAGCTGCACCTGCGCAAAGCAATCACGCTGGTCTCCGCTGTCTTTTTTGGGATCACTGCTCTTTACTTTATTGGCGGTGAAATAAAACGCTTAACTCCCTATGTTGGGCAACAAGGGATAACATGGAGCTATGCTCTCAAGTTCATGGATCCTATGGTTGTTTTTGGCGTCATTTGTGGTGTTGTTCTTTTAGTA
>NZ_JBHIMP010000223.1:0-581 GCF_042194175.1 Bartonella sp. MR168JLCBS
TTTCCTGGAATGAGAAGAAAGTCCAAAGCTTAGCCCAAGGAATCTACCACAGGATAACTCTTCGGGGGCAAATCTTCGCTTGCTTTTGCCAACGTTTTTGCCAACGTTTCCCTCTTCATGCTAACCTTCTCTACCTCTGCAGCACAGATCTATAGCTTACAGAACAAGGATAAGCCCAAACAAAGGCAATATCGATCTTCACAGATACACCATCCTTGTCCATAGTCTTTGATAAGCTTTTCCAAAACCGAATATGTAATCCTTTTCTGACACAAGAAATTCATAAAAAATTTACCAGTAGCATGCACTTGCCATAAATGCATAATACATGAATTGTACATTACTTGCCTTAGGGTAGGGAAAGCTCTCACCATTGAGCTCACGTTTTTAAAATAATAAAATGAACACCTTAACAAAACGATGTGTAAAGTTCTCAATCCTCACGCGCATCTGAAAAACTTATCTTCAAGCAACGGTAAATCCTTTGCCAATCTCTACACTTGATATCATACTTCATCATAGTAACGATTCTGTCTTTATAAATCGGATGTACCACCACTTTACCTTTTCTCTCAAATCTT
>NZ_JBHIMP010000223.1:621-890 GCF_042194175.1 Bartonella sp. MR168JLCBS
GAATTAAATATACAATACAACTTAATTGATAAATTTTCCTGATTTTGGAAAACCTTTGGGAACCATACGCCCTACCCCAGCACGCGTTCCCATCCATTCAATGAGGTCATGAGCCTGGCGATTAAAGCTACGTTCAGCTGTATCTTGCCAACTTAATCCCTCTGATAAATTAAAAGTTTTTGCATCTACAACACCCCCCTCTTTATACCGTTGTAAACGAACACCTTTACCGCGACTCATTTCTGGTATTTGTTCAATAGGAAAAATGA
>NZ_JBHIMP010000224.1:0-888 GCF_042194175.1 Bartonella sp. MR168JLCBS
CATTCCTAAAATTGACAGAGAATTCAACACATGGAAAGAGAAAAACTTCTTAACCTCAGCAAAAAACTTAATGAATCTATCGTAAAATTTAATGTCTCTTTTTAATACATACCCACAAAATCAAAAATAATTTTCCCAAAAAACCTTAACTGCTTACAGATCATAGGCATCTGCAGGATTAACCATAAGGAGGGCAGAACGCAGCTTTTGCAAAGCCCGTGCTTCAATTTGGCGCACGCGCTCTTTCGAGATTCCCAATTTTTCACCCAAAACTTCCAAAGTAGCGCCTTCTTCATTTAAGCGACGGAAACGAATAATTTCAAGTTCCCGTTCATTGAGACTTTGTAACGCATCATGAAGCCATTGTGTCCGCCGTTGACTGTCAATCACTTGCTCAACTAAAGCATCAGGAAGAGGACTATCATCCACAAGCGCATCCATTTTAGCAATCGGATTATCACTGTTTTCAGACACAGAAACGCTTAATGAATTATCAGAGCTAGAAAAACGGAAATCCATTGTTTCAACATCACGAACGGAAACGCCAAGCCTTTCAGCGATTGTGCGAAAGATATCTTGTTTTGTCAGAGCGTTATCATCTTGGACCAATTTTGCTCGCAACCGCCGAAGATTAAAGAAAAGTGCTTTTTGCGAAGAACTGGTTCCTCCTCGAACGATTGACCAATTTCGTAAAATATAATCCTGAATAGAAGCACGAATCCACCATGTGGCATAAGTCGAAAAACGTACCTCCCGATCAGGCTCGAAACGCGCAGCCGCTTCCAACAGCCCTACATAGCCTTCTTGCACCAAATCCCCCAATGGCATTTTGAAACGTTTAAAACGGTTAGCAATCGCAATCACCAAACGCATATGAGCGGCTGCAAT
>NZ_JBHIMP010000225.1:0-887 GCF_042194175.1 Bartonella sp. MR168JLCBS
CCTTGGCTTTGAGAAAACCTTTCTGCCCCTCTGAATTGTTCAGATAGTACTGAACTTTCTACATTGGCTTTTGTTTTCATCGTATGGTAGGTACATTTCGGTTATCAGAGGACATAATTTTTCCATACAATTTACGTTTTTGTATTTCGATAAGAGTCTCTTCGTTATCGCTTAAATTTCTGACCATTTGTAGCTTTGTATATTCATTTTGGAGCATGGCTGACATGGTCTTGATGCGTGTTTGCAGCTCGAAAACTTCTTTCAGATCTTTTGTTTTATCTATATTATTTAAGAAATCGACAATTTGTGTAAAGCGGTTCTCTGCGTCTTGGAAAGTTTGCAAACTTACAGCTTTATCGACAATTCCACTATATTTAAGACGTTTATTAATTATTGTGCGCATTTCATGATACGGCAAGAACCAGAAGACGCTCCTTTTCTCTTCATGATGAACAGAATATAAAAGATCTCGAAATTCCCCAACATTTATGCTATAGTAATCGCGGCCCTTTTCTGGGTAGCTGAGAGTGGGCGAATCTTGTATGAAAAAACTCTTTTTCTCTCCTATTGTTGGTTTTTTTATTCTATTTCCTGTTATAGACTGATGGATTTTTTTCGCGTTTTCGATCTGGTTTTCGTTTGTTCTAATTTGTTGTTTTAACAACTCAATAATTGTCAGATAGTCTGCTTTTGAAACAGGGAAAGGACTTTGAACAGTCGAACCTTGAGTCCCAGAACCCCAACTAAAGTTAGACGTTAGAGTTAAATTTATCATTCCCAAAAGGGTAATCATTCCTGTTATAATAAATCTCTTTTTCATCTGTCTCCTCGCTTGATTTCGGCAGGGATTGTTTTATTAATAGGTACACGGTTCCTATCATTGGGCT
>NZ_JBHIMP010000226.1:0-887 GCF_042194175.1 Bartonella sp. MR168JLCBS
CACAATATGCTCTTGAACGACTTTATGTTCTTACTAAAGATGTCAATGCTTCTATGGCAACTGATGTTGGACAGCATCAAATGTGGATTGCACAATATTATTACTTTGACGAATAAAACCATTGAATGACTTCTTGTGGTCTTGGAACTATGGATTATGATTTGCCTGCTGCTATTGGTGTTCAAATCGCACATCCTGATGCACTTAATTTTATGTATTTCTAGTGATGCTTCAATTCAGATGAATATTCAAGAATTCGTGACGGCAGTGCAGCACAATGGACCTGTAAAAATTTTTATTTTAAATAATCAGTAGATGGGCATGGTTCACAAGTGGCAGCAGTTGTTGCATGGTAATCATCTTTCTCATTCTTATACAGAATCGATGCCTGACTTTGTGAAATAGGCACAAGCTTATAGGGAGGGATATTGGTATTCATTGTTCCAAATCTGATGAACTTGATGGTAAAATATAGGAAATAATTGACTGTGATAAGCCAGTTCTCTTCGATTTCTGTGTTGATAATTTAGAAAATTGTTTCTAATGATCCAATCTGGATGTGCACATAATGATATGGTTGTTGCCTGATGAGGCTCATGATAAAACAGTTGCAAATGCTATTCCTGTTGAAGGGCAATAATTTTGTATAAGGAGTTTGTAATACGATGGTATGGATTTAAACTTTTGCTTTAGTTACTTTCTTCATTTTAAATATGACTCAGCAGAAGCTACATAAGTAGATTATTTTAAGTTTATTTGTAGATAGTGATTTTGCTGTTCGTATTGTTTTTCTGTAAGGTGTTTTGCTCAAGAAGCATGAGTTTTTATTGAGGTGTCTGATACAAGTTTGTGTAGGTACAAGATTGAAATTGTGAAAGCGTGTTGTG
>NZ_JBHIMP010000227.1:0-887 GCF_042194175.1 Bartonella sp. MR168JLCBS
ACGAGTGAACGTCTTCACATTGTTGGACGGTAAGGAGATGGTGACATACGATGTCGTCGACGTCTTCGTCTCCATTATTCAGAAAATGCTAAAGCTCGTGCCGTATCCTTTTAAGATGCGGGCTTCAATTACCCGTCCACTCGCACTGTGCTTGTCGAAATCAGATGACACGGCGGAAGAAGCTCTCGGTATGGTCGGTGTTGCTGCGCAGACTGTCCATGATGTCGAGATCGTCCTCATGCCGATAATTTTGAATGGCCATTTCCATCTCCTCGTTCTGGACAACAGGAAACATGAGTACACTCATTACTCTTCGTTGCAGAGCGAGGAATACGACAAGGACGCCCACGATATCGTAAGTTTCCTTGTTGAGTATAGAGGAAATATCGTTCTTGTTAACATAAAATTGTATTTGTTTACAGCGGACACTATTCGATACTTGCGTCGAGATGTCACTTGGCGAGGCGGTGACGGCCTCTTACCCATTGGTGCACGACAGGGACGCTCCAAGGCAACGATCAGGTTCGATGACAACAGAGTTCCCTCGGCTTGTTGGTCGGGTTCAGGCAATGGAACGACGATCACACGCGAATGCGCCGACGAAATTAACAAATGAAGTACCCGCGTGGGACGCCACTACCAAAAGTCCCGATGCAGTTGAGGTGGGCCCGCCGATTCCCGACGCCCTGAGTGGGATGAGCTCGGACTTTGACGACGACGATGTCATTGGTGTCGCCGTTCGAAAAATAGCACGTTCGAGGAGACGTGCGAAGAAAAGGAAAACAACAAAGGGTAAGTCTCCGCAGCACTCCGCTGACACAGTTTCAATCTCGCTGACAGCCACCAGTGGTAACGAACAATACGAGGAAGTACGGCAAGAATTCATA
>NZ_JBHIMP010000228.1:0-885 GCF_042194175.1 Bartonella sp. MR168JLCBS
ATAAATACGTTTTTTCACAAATGGCTTAAGCGTTAATATTGCAGTTCCAATATTTCCCCCCATCTGCACATCATAGCCCATTTGTTCCAACAAATGAGCAAGCAAAGCTGTCGTTGTTGATTTCCCATTTGTGCCCGTAATAGCGATAAACGGAACATCTTGATCACGAAAACCAGAGTGTTGTAAAAAATGGTTACGCGCACGAACAAATAATTCAATATCACCAATAATTTCTATATCTGCTTGACGTGCTTTATCAACAACCCAATGCGGTTGAGGATAAGTTAAAGGAACTCCAGGTGCAAGAATCAATGCAACAAACTCTGACCAGTTCTCATATTGAAGATCTCTCGTTGGAATATTTTCCCTCTTGGCCGTATGCACACCTGAAGGATTATCATCCCAGGCAACCACTTTTGCACCACCACTCATCAACGCTTGTGCAGCAGCTAATCCAGATTTTCCCAATCCAAAAAGAGCAACTTTTTGCCCCTTATAACACGTACAAGAAATCAAAATTTCACCGCAATTTAAGTGTTGAAAGGCCAACCAAAGCAAGGACTATCGAAATAATCCAAAAACGTATTACAACTTGACTTTCAGTCCAGCCTTTTTTCTCAAAATGATGGTGTATCGGTGCCATAAGGAACACACGCTTTTTTTTTAATTTGAAATAACCAACTTGAATAACAACCGAGAATCCCTCCAAAACAAAAAGCCCACCAATAAGAGCTAAAACAATTTCATGCTTGGTTGCTACAGCAACAATGCCTAAGAGCCCTCCAAGCGCCAACGATCCAGTATCCCCCATAAAAATAGCCGCTGGCGGCGCATTAAACCATAAAAAACCAAGCCCTGCCCCAACAACAGCTCCCAGTAAAACAG
>NZ_JBHIMP010000229.1:0-245 GCF_042194175.1 Bartonella sp. MR168JLCBS
TTTCAGGATGAATGCCAGTTTCACGTGGCAAGGATATTAAAGCTAAAGCTTTATCAAGAGTCATCTTTTCTGTTTGCCATTCTTTTGGTAACCCTATACGTTTAGCTTCTTTCTGTTCACCAACTTGAATATATGGTCCAAAGCGGCCATTGCGAAGAGAGACATCTTTTCCTGTTTTAGGATCGATACCAAGCATAACAGGTTCATCATTACGCCTGACTTCGTTCTCTTCTCCTGGATCTGTG
>NZ_JBHIMP010000229.1:301-557 GCF_042194175.1 Bartonella sp. MR168JLCBS
GAGTTTTAATGATAATTGTCCACTCGAACAAAGAGGACAGGAACGAACATTGTTTCCATCCTCACGCTCAGGAAAGATTAAAGGTGCTAGTGTTATGTTTAAAACATCAAGGACATTCGTTATACGCAATTCTTGGATATTGGTAATAGACGCATTAAACCCATCCCAAAAATTGCGCAATACGTCTTTCCAGGAAAGTTTTCCATCCGATATAAGATCCAGTTTTTCCTCAAGATCTGCTGTGAAACCATATTCT
>NZ_JBHIMP010000229.1:627-885 GCF_042194175.1 Bartonella sp. MR168JLCBS
TTGTCAATTATAATATATCCACGATCAGACAATGTAGCTAATGTGGATGCATAGGTTGACGGACGACCTATTCCTAACTCTTCAAGCTTTTTAATTAATGAAGCTTCAGAATAACGGGGAGGTGGTTCTGTACTATGTTGTATGGCTTCAACTTTTTCTTTTGTAAGCGTTTCACCAGTATTAATTTGTGGCAGATGTGTTATTTCATTTTCTTCATTGTTTTCTTCATCTCGTTGATCAGTGTAGACAGAAATAAAG
>NZ_JBHIMP010000230.1:0-235 GCF_042194175.1 Bartonella sp. MR168JLCBS
ATCTTTAACTGATCACCAGGTATAACTGGCTTACGAAATTTCGCATTATCAACAGTCATAAGGTAAACCAAATTTGTCTGCTTATTACCTAACCTTAAAAGTGAAATTGCTCCCGCTGTTTGTGCCATAGCTTCTAAAATCAAAACTCCAGGCATAACAGGCTTTGCGGGAAAATGTCCCATAAAATGCGGCTCATTAATGGTTATATTGTTAATACCAATAGCTTGTTGTTCAT
>NZ_JBHIMP010000230.1:245-568 GCF_042194175.1 Bartonella sp. MR168JLCBS
CACCATCAATTTCAACTATACGATCAATCAATAAAAATGGATAACGATGTGGTAATATTGAAAGCAATTCTTCAATATCTACAGCCTCTAAACTTTTCGTTCCTTCAGTGTTGATCATACTAGCGTTTCTCCTTTTTCACTTTGCCAATATTACGCAACGCCGCTACTTCACGGAACCACTGTTTAAACGGTCGCGCTGGACTTCCTCCCCATTTTTCACCATCTGGAATATCATTCATAACACCACTTCCAGCAGCAATCTGAACACATTTACCTATTACGATGTGATCTGCTACCCCAACGCTCCCACCAAGCTGAGACAT
>NZ_JBHIMP010000230.1:626-883 GCF_042194175.1 Bartonella sp. MR168JLCBS
GACCAATCTTCACATTGTGGGCAATCTGCACTAAATTATCAATTTTGCTTCCTTCACCAATAATAGTGTCCTCAAATGTTCCACGATCAATTGTTGTATTCGCACCAATTTCCACACCATCCTTGATAATAACACGACCAAGTTGTGGAACTTTCTCAATTCCAGAAGCACCACCAACATAACCAAAACCATCTTGCCCAATGCAAGTACCAGGATAAAGGTAAACTCTGTCACCTATCAAAGAATACTGGACTGTT
>NZ_JBHIMP010000231.1:0-883 GCF_042194175.1 Bartonella sp. MR168JLCBS
TTGTCATCAATACTGTATCAAAAACGGCACAGGGGAGTTAATGAGAGAGAACATTAAACATAACCTAAAACTTCACAATATTGTCCTTTTGTGTCAACTACTTAACGGCTTTTTTAAAAGTTTCTTTATCTTGGGCAGGAAGACTTAAGAATAGGCGCCTGATGGTTTCGCCTTGGACGGTATCAATCCCACCATGCAGAATAAGTGCTCTTAAACCGATTTTATCTTCCAGAAGATTGAGAAAAGGTTGTTGGGCAATTTTACCTGCACTATTGATTTCAATGACGGATTCTTGGCCTATCGGTTTAAGATTTTTTGCAAATTTCTCAGGAAGTTATGGAGTGAAAAGTTTGGGCATGGCTATGGTTGTTTCCTCTTGTGGTGATGTGAAAATATCTTTCACACATCCTTCTTCCACAATGCGTCCTTGATTGAGGACAACAACACGATGTGTAATAAAGTACACAACTTCCATTTCGTGGGTGATGAGCACAATAGTAAAATTAAGGTGGTTATTAATATATAGGCAGGAAGTTCTAGAATAGATTGCGTTGTTTCAGGATCAAGAGCAGAGGTAGCTTTATCTGATAACAATGCTTCTAGGATTAGCTGTTAGAGAGCGTGCAATACAAACACGTTGTTTTGTTCCCCTGACAATTCTGCTGGATAACAGTGTTCTTTACTACATAAGCCTATTCAATGAGTTCAAGGGCACGTCTGTGACGTTGTTTTTTGTTTATACCTGTTAATTTAAGAGGTAATGCAATGTTTATCAATAATCTTTTGCAATGATAAAAGATTGAAATGTTGAAAAATTATTCCAATTCGTTGACGGTAAGGTGCCATTCTGTCTCTGACAGATTTGAAACATTCACACTGTCAA
>NZ_JBHIMP010000025.1:0-6635 GCF_042194175.1 Bartonella sp. MR168JLCBS
TTTTGAGTCTTTAATCTTGTTTTGTTTGTGCTTTCTGTGTTGAGACCTAAATGTTTGTTTTTTTGATTATGTTTTGTGGACATAAAAATAACACATTTAGAGTCTAAGGGGTTTAATGTGCTGTTTTTTCCTAACTAAAAAGAGGTCTTGCATATTTAATCTTACTTTTTACTTGGTCGTCGTTAATATAAAATCTTTCAAAAAAAGGTTTTAGTATGTGTTTTCCTAATTATAGACTTTAGTTTTATTAAAAAGCATTTTTTTGTTAATAACAAGTAAAGTAAAAAAAGATTGTAATATGTTCGAAATCTAGCTTGCCTCGGATAATCGGCTTTTTAGTTAGGTTTTCTCTTTTTAAAGTATCATATAATGATATATGCGCGGTCTTGTGATGTACCTTCTATCTTTACGCACTACTTTTCCCCCCTTTGAAAGTTATTTTATCAAAATGAGTCTTACTAATATACATTCCCGCATCACTATAGACTGTTCAAGAAAATAGCAACATAAAAATATGACTTTTTAGCAATATGGATTCTACTGTGATCTTTTTTCAACAAAATATAGAAAAAGCTTCTATAAAACCTCAAAGTTTATAGCCTCATCTGTTGCTTTTGGTCCATCGGCTACTGCCGAGGCTCTAAGTTCTATTGCTGTAGGTTTGAATGCGCAGAGCAAAGGAGATAATTCAGCTGCTTTTGGTGATCTTGTATATGCATTAAATATTATGCTTATCTCTAGATAAATACTGTAGCGTCTTAAAAAAATTACCTTATTTCAATAAAATAAGAATAAATGTTGTTAAAATAATCCTTTACTATCATAAATTCAGCGTTAATCTTAAGCCAGCACCTCTTCCCCAATCTCCGCCAGAACTCATTGCGGATAGATTAGAGCGATCTTTCCATCTTCTGACATATAACCAGCTCCAAAGGCAAAAGCCGATCGACTACGCTATAAACCATTACCAAAACAGACACTTAAAGACCAAAGAATATCAAAATAACTTAAATTCGATATAACTTAAATTCGATACTGCTAAACCAACAGAGTCCGCCTGTCTTGCTTCTTTCTGAACTGTCTTCATATCATATCTTAATGCTTCAAATTTTGTATCCGTGTAAGATTTTGCATCATTCACAACATTACTCATCGCATTATCCTATGGATTCAGAAAACCATTTATCTATATATTTTTTTGCATCATCAAAAACTGTCTTAATCTGCTGCTCACTGTCATGTAATTGATCATCTTTTATGGCATTATACAATCCAATAATAATCTTATCAGCAGTAGAATTATGTAAAATAACATGCCGCCTATCTTGTCATAAAAATAATGCTGCATTCATTGATAATATTATTATTATATATATTTCTCTTATAAGGAAAAACCTCTCTCAAAAATAAATATCGATTACTCAAATAATTCCTTTTGGAGATGATAAATGATTTTTTCACATAAAATTTCATAATAAAAAATACATTTTTATTCGAAATAAACCCCTTATCTTCTATTGCTATTCATTTATGATGAGAATAACTTTCCTTCTCTTAAAATGCCACATGTAATGCATTTGATAAGAGAAGGAAAATTTATTTCGAATTTTCTATTGTTAATTCAGTATTATCCTAAATCCAGCACTTATACCCCAGTGACCTCCAGAAGTGGTAATTGACAAGTTGGAACCAATATCACCGTTCTCTGAAGTATAACCAGCCCCAACAGCAAACGCGGATTGACTGCGCCATACACCACTACCAAATGCGAGTGTTAATTTTCCAGGAATATCACTATAGCGTAAACCAGCTGCCGCTAAACCAACAGCTGCTGCTTGTCTTGCTTCCTTGCGAACATCCTCAATAGCATAATTTAACGTCTCAAACTTCATATCTGTATAGGATTTTGCCTCGTTAACGCCATTATTGACAAGACCGTTCACTTGATCATCCGTATACTTTTTCGCATCTTCAAGGACCGTCTTCATCTGCTGTTCTGTGTAATCATGTAACTGACCACCATTAACTGCTTGCTTAGAGCCTTCTTCAATTTTGCCATCCGCTACATTATCTATCAAGACCGGATCACTTTCATTCCCACCTGCTAACGTAATGCTATTGGTCTTTTTGCCATCCGCATCTTTGTCATAGTTAACAGCTCCATCCGTTACTGCTGTCGTGATATCTTTTACCTGCTGATCAATCGTATCTACCTTGTTCTCAACCTCTTTTACCTTCTCATTCACTGTCCAGAGCTGGCCACCGTTCACAACTTCTTGCGAACCTTCTTCTATCTTACCACCCGCTACATTCGTAATCTTACTCGATGCCCCTTTATGACTAGCGTCATACGATCCTTTATCTTCATTCCAATTCAAACTATTCGTATCTCTATTATCAGAAACCTCTTTAATACGCTCGTTGATACTCGACATACTTTCGCTGACGCCATCAAAAGCACCCGCTACATCATGATAGCTCTTCTTCTCTGATGAACTTCCATCAGAATTGAATTGCGCAACATTGAAAGTAGGTGCTGTCCACTCACCAGCCTTATAGCCAGCTCCACCACCAAAATAGGCAGAAAGCTGATTGCTCATCAAATAAAGCTGGTTGCCCGTGATCGCTTCCGTCGAACCTTCTGAGATATCACCATCTAAAAGGGACTTCAGTTTGCTCTTGCTTCTTGCATCTTCCTTACCATGAAGCGCTACAAAGGCACTCTCTTCATCACTCCACAACAACGCATTCTGCTCAATATTGTCTGATATCTCATTATGAAGCTTCGTGAATGAACTGCTTACACCAGCAAAGGCAGCCGCTACACTCTTATACTCCTGCTCTGCAGGACTTCCATCATCATTAAATGTCGTAACTTTGAAAGTAGGAGCAATCCATTTGCCTTCATTATCATATCCAGCGCCACCATCTAAATACTTCGCAAATGTATCACTTATAGAATAAATCTGAGATCCATTAACAGCGTCCGTTGAATCTGCTGTAATCTTGCCAGCCTGAAGGGACGTAATCTTGCTGTTAGCTTTCGCATCTCCTTCTCCATGCTGCGCTACAAACGCCCCCTGATCCTTGTTCCACAACAAAGCATCACCTTGAACTTCTTGCGTAATGTTCGTTACTTTTTCAGTGAATTCATTGACAACATTCGTCAAATGCGTATTCACATTCTTGAAATTCATATCAAGACCAGCAAAAGCTGAACCAACATCGTTGTATGACTTTTCTGTTGCCGTACCATCTTCAGCAATATTTGAGATCTTATAAGTCGGAGCGGTTAAAGCACCATCTTTAAATGCAGCATTACCACCAAAATACTTCGCAAGCGTAGTATTCAAAGAATAAAGCTGGGAACCATTCACCGCTTCTGTCGATCCTTCTGAAAGGTTGCCTGCCTTCACACCAGAGATACTACGGACATCGCCTTTACTGTTTGCAACCGTGATTGCTGTGCCCTCTTTCTCTCCACCAATCTGAATAACCTTTGTTTCTGCATCTTGCTTAACAAGGCTATCGCCTACTACTTTGTCAATCTCCTTGTTAATCTCATTGTGAATGTTCGTGAAAGAAGCACCAACTCCCGCAAAGGCTTCCGCTACAGTACTATAGTCCTTATCTTCAACTTTAGTACCATCCTCATTGACGGTCTTAACCTTGAATGTAGGAGCAACCCATGCACCATTCTCATATTTAGCATTACCACCAAAATACTTCGCAAGCGTAGTATTCAAAGAATAAAGCTGGGAACCATTCACCGCTTCTGTCGATCCTTCTGAAAGGTTGCCTGCCTTCACACCAGAGATACTACGGACATCGCCTTTACTGTTTGCAACCGTGATTGCTGTGCCCTCTTTCTCTCCACCAATCTGAATAACCTTTGTTTCTGCATCTTGCTTAACAAGGCTATCGCCTACTACTTTGTCAATCTCCTTGTTAATCTCATTGTGAATGTTCGTGAAAGAAGTACCAACTCCAGCAAAGGCTTCTGCTACACTCTCATAGCTGTTTTCTTCAACATCACTACCATCAGCCTTAACAGTCTTAACCGTGAACGTAGGAGCGGTCCATGCACCATTCTCATATTTAGCATTACCGCCTAAAGACTTAGCAACCACAGTGCCCAAGGTATGAAGCTGTGAGCCATTAACGGCGTCTGTTGAAGTTTCACTGATAGCTCCTGCTGCAAGGGACGTAATCTTGCTGTTTTCTTGTGTCACCACAACTTTGCCGTCTTCTTTTTCTTCCTTCTTTTCATGCTGCGCTACAAACGCCCCCTGATCCTTGTTCCACAACAAAGCATCACCTTGAACTTCTTGCGTAATATTCGTTACTTTTTCAGTGAATTCATTGACAACATTCGTCAAATGCGTATTCACATTCTTGAAATTCGTATCAAGACCAGCAAAAGCTGAACCAACATCGTTGTATGACTTTTCTGTTGCCGTACCATCTTCAGCAATATTTGAGATCTTATAAGTCGGAGCTGTAAAAGCACCATCTGCAAATGTCGCACTACCACCTAAAAACTTGGCAACTTCCTGAGAGATTGTATTAATCTGACCACCTGTAATTGCATCACGTGAATCCTTGGCAATCTTACCAGCAGCAACATTATGGAGACCTACAGCTGTCTTATCTTTACCACCAAAGGTGACATTCGCATAATCAATTTTATCATCCTTTTGTTTATCGTAATGAACAACTGCTGATTCATCAGACTGAAGACTGTTGGAAAGATCCGTTAAACCTTTCTCAAGCTGGCCTTTGTTAACGGCATCATTGTTATCTTTCGCATCATCTACGCCAGAAATAACCCGTTTCACACCGCTTTTGTTTGCAACATTGATTACAGTGCCATCTGTTTCCTTACCAATGGTAATAGGATCAGCATCTTTATCCTGCTTAACAAGGCTATCTCCTACAACTTTGTTAATCTCCTTGTTAACTTCATTATGAATGTTCGTAATAGAACTGCTAACACCTGCAAAAGCAGCGGCTACATCATCATACTTCTCTTCAGTAGCTTTACCTTCCGCATCAAATTTACTAACTACAAAACTTGGAGCGGTCCATGTGCCATTCGCATATCCAGCGCCACCGCCAAAATACTTAGCAACCTCGCTGCCAAGCGAATAAAGCTGACTACCATTAACAGCGTCTGTTGAAGTTTCATTGATAGCTCCAGCTGCAAGAGACGTTATCTTGCTGTTTTCTTGTGTTACTACAACTTTGCCCTCGTTGTCTTTTTCCTTCTTTTCATGCTGCGCTACAAAGGCATTAGCAGTTTTACTCCAGTTCAATGAATCACTTTTTGCATCCGCAATCTCTTTGGTAACCTCTTTTTTAATATTCGTAATAGAATTATTCACATTTGAGAAAGAGGTACCAACTCCAGCAAAAGCTGTTGCTACATCATGATAGTCTTTATCTTCTGTTTTCCCATCTTCTTTCACGCTCTTAACCGTGAATGTAGGAGCACTCCACTTTCCTTCTGCATAGCTAGCGTTACCACCCAAAGATTTTGCAACCCCTGTACCCAATTTATGAAGCTGGTTACCCGTCACGGCATCCGTTGAGCTATCATTAATTGCTCCATCTAAAAGTGACGTAAGCTTGCTGTTAGCTTTTGCTTCACCTGCTCCATGCGTCGCTACAAAGGCATGGACTTTATCATTCCACAACAAAGCATCACCTTGAACTTCTTTCGAAATATCATCGATCTTTTGGGTAAACTTATTTTCTACATTCGTTAGATGCGTATTCACATTCTTGACACTCGTATCAAGACCAGCAAAAGCTGAACCAACATCGTTGTAGGGCTTTTCTGTTGCCTTACCATCTTCAGCAACATTTGAGATCTTATAAGTCGGAGCTGTCAAAGCACCATCTGCAAATGTTGCACCACCACCAAAATAGGTAGCACCGTTATTGCCTAGTGAATGAAGCTGATCACCATTTACAGCATCATGTGAATCCTTGGCTATCTTACCAGCGGCAACATTATGCAATCCAACAGTGCCTGTTTTGGGATCACCAAAAGTCACACTATTCTTATTAACTTTAGGTGTTGATCTGGTAAGTGTACCGACCTCTTCCGTTGTATCTTCTTCCGTATCGTAGAAAACGGCTACTGAACGCACGTCATTAATTTCATTCGTAAGTGTATCTACATTTCTATCAAGTTGGGCTTTATTAACCGCTTCGTCGCTCTTTTCTGCATCCTTCACACCAGAGAGAGTTCGAGCCTTACTATCCTTATCTGCAAGAGTGATTGTCGTACCATCTTTTTCGCCACCAATCTTGATCAGTTTCTTCTCTTCATTCCACTTAACAAGACTATCACCTTTTACATTGGTAATATCGTTTTTAATATTCGTGAAAGATGTACCAACATCAGCAAAAGCTTCTGCAACAGTAGTATACTTCTTCTCTTCTTCAGTACCATCATCCTTAACCGATTTAACCGTGAATGTAGGAGCAGTCCATGCACCATTCTCATACTTGGCGCCACCGCCTAAAGACGTAGCAACCCCTGTGCCCAAGGTATGAAGCTGTGAGCCATTAACGGCATCTGTGGAATCTTTCGTAATATCTCCTGCGGCAAGAGACGTAATCTTGCT
>NZ_JBHIMP010000232.1:0-883 GCF_042194175.1 Bartonella sp. MR168JLCBS
AATTTTGAGTGTGAGGCTTGTAAGAATAACAATATGTTATTAGAGGCACTGTATTTCATGGAAATAATTCTGATTTTTTATAGCATATATTCTCTTTTTGTTGTCTTTAGCTTGTTTTCTCTTCGTTATATTTTTTAAGTTGATTTATTCACAAATGGTGAGCGTAATTCTTTGAAAGATAGATGGATTTTTTTAAGAATCTTGTAATCGCAAATGGCAATTGTTCAAATGTTTTTGGTTATTTTCGATCATAAAAAAGAGAGAAAACTTCTTTTTAATAAAGAAAGATAATTTTAATACTAAAAGGCGACACCGACATATTACGCTGCCTTTCATATTAAAGCAAACAGCATGAAAGTACGTTTACTTTTACAGGCTTGTCTTAAAACTGATAGTGCATTCCGCCTGAAAAATTCGCTCCAGTTATACCAGTTTTTTAAATTTTGTTGATAACTAACATCACTATGAAGTAAGAAATTCTAAGATAATTGGACACTGATGTTAAGTCCGCTTTCAATTGAAGATCCTATGTCATGTTGATAATTCTTATCAATATATATGCTTCACCATCGCTAAAAATTTTGATTGCATTCACTTTTTCATAGAAGGAAATAGAACGACCGTTTTTAGCGGTTATAACGGTTTTGGTCAAATGCTCACCAATATACGGATTAACTATTGATGGGGATTGTTCATATTAACTTTAAAACCATCGGTATCTGCAAGAGTATCAAACATTAAATGTTGGTAGACAAGTTGTGCTTGAGGTTCAAGTGTCACGCCTTCAAAACCGGTTGCAAATTGTTTGCCAAATAGCAGAGACATTTAGCATCTTCGCATTTGTCAATTTTTTTGTTTTGCCATAGCATTGGTGATATCTCCC
>NZ_JBHIMP010000233.1:0-882 GCF_042194175.1 Bartonella sp. MR168JLCBS
ACAAAAATAATAACAATTTTATCAAAAAACGTATCATAGGCAACCAATGTACCGTAACTGTAAATGAAATAGCAGTCTATATTCTTCTTCTTTATAAAAAATTTATAAAATTAATATCTTATGAAACTGAACTCTCGTTTATCAGATTTGTGTTATTAACTATATTGTTAAAAATATAGGATGCGACTGTGCAAAAACAGGACGTATTATCTTTTCGTTAGATTCTGTGCATCTCATTCTCTAAATCGGAAGACAGTTGAATTATAAACCAGAAATCCCATAAAAGAAAAAACTTTTTTATAGAAACAAAAAGATATGTTTTAAGTATTTGAGTTTATGGAAAAAGCTTTCGATAAAATGGCATTCTTTCTAAAGATATTCATCATCGTTATGCGATGCTTTTCTCTTTGAGCGGGAAGGAAGAATAGAATAAAGATCCAATTTTGCTTCTTCACCCCTTCTCTTTTTGCCTCTAAACATAACCTTGATCACCAATAACTAGGTCTTTTCACCCCTTCCAAAAACTGATGTGTTTTAGTTATATCATTCCAATTTCCTGAAGTAAGAAAAAATGTAAAACTTCGCTCAAAACATCCACCATAGCCTGATTCTTCAGGGTCGAATCTTGGCTTGCTTTTTCCCAACACCTCCTTCTCATATTGGTCTCCTCTGTAGCTTGCAGCCCAATATATAATAACACTTCCAACATAATGAGGAAGCCTAACAACAGCGGCATCAATTCTCACAGCTTCACCATCATAACCTATCGTTCTTGGAAAGCGCTTCCAAAACCGAATTCGAAATCCCTTTCTGACACCAGAATTCATAACGTTTATCAATAAGAGTGCTATTTACCTGAAGAAAAGAGAAAATTCTCATCAT
>NZ_JBHIMP010000234.1:0-880 GCF_042194175.1 Bartonella sp. MR168JLCBS
ACAGTCAAATCCATTAATGCGCGACAAGAATCATTTGCGACAATTTCAAAATGGTACGTTTCACCCCGAATCACACAACCAAGTGCTACATAACCATTGTAAAATACCTTACTATTCTTTTCAGCAAAAGCTATTGCACCTGGTATTTCTAATGCTCCTGGCACTGTCACAATATCATAGCTTGCTCCGGCTTTTTGCAAAGTACGCACTGCACCTTTAAGAAGTGCATCAGAAATTCCATCATAAAAACGCGCTTCAACAATCAATACATGCAACTTTTTATGTATCTCTTTTGTCATAATGGGATCTCATAAAAATTAACCAACGAATTTAGGCGCGTAGAGCACCAAATTTTAAAAACTATAATAAATTTTCAATTTACTCATCTTTTACTTTAAAGCCAGAAAGTTTGGCAGCATAACGGACAAGCTGATCAATTTCTAAATTGACCCGATCTCCAATGTTTGCTTGTCCCCAGGTTGTCATTTCAAGTGTATGACGAATAATAAGAACATCGAAAATACGATCTTTAACACAATTAACAGTCAAAGATGTCCCATTAAGTGCGATAGACCCTTTGTTTACAATAAAGGGCGTGAATTTTGTTGGAACTTGCAGGAAAAAACGAACTGCATCACCTTCCTTTTTCTGATCAATGATCTCAGCTAAGCCATCAATATGACCAGAAACCAAATGTCCTCCCATTTCATCACCCAATCGCAGCGAACGTTCTAAATTAACAAAAGTTCCTTTTGTCCATTGTGCAAGATTCGTCAAACGCAACGCTTCTTCCCATGCTTCTACAGCAAACCAATTGGTCTTCGCTTTTTGTTTTGATCCTCGCTCAACAATTGTTAGACAAATACCTGAACACGCAATT
>NZ_JBHIMP010000235.1:0-879 GCF_042194175.1 Bartonella sp. MR168JLCBS
ATTGTTAAAGTTTTGTAAGATTTAAGCACAGAAAAAGCTGAATTATTAGGTTCAACGTACTCCAATTTTTCTTCCTGTAATCTTGTAATATCTGTGTCAACTCAACGGTATTTTGACTGTTTTTCTTTATCCGTATTTAAAGTAATTATTTTTTCGGGCTTGTACCATCTTGTCCGAAAAAATAGAGCGCTTGCACCAAGACTTATAATTATCAAAGGTGATAACCATAAAAGCCAAGTTGTTTTATTAAATGGCGGTTTCAAAAGGATAAATTCACCATATCGCTCAACAAGAAAATCAATGATCTGCTGATCACTGTCACCTATTTTTAAACGTTCACGGATCAAAAGCCGTAAATTACGTGCCAAGGAAGCATTTGAATCATCAATTGATTGATTTTGGCAAACCGGACAACGCAAATGTGATGAAATATCACGTGCACGAGCTTCAAGGACTGCATCCTTTAAAACTTCATCCGGCTCCACTGCTATCGCTAATCGTAAAGGAAAAATAGCAATTAAAAAAAACAAAGCCCAAAACAGTTCCTTCTTCATCTCAAAGCCTTTTCAGAAAACTTGAAGCGGGAAGCTATCCGTCGATGCAACCCAATGCGAAACCAATAACCAAAAAGAGAAAAACACCCCCCCATAGCCATCATTATTGCCCCTAACCATACACAAATCACGTAAGGCTTCCACCATAGATGCACAACAAGCCCTTGATCATCTATATGGCCCGGTGCAATATATAATTGGGATAATAAGCCATGATTTTGAATACCAACTTCTGTTGTTGATATGTTCTGGCTTGAATAGAAACGTTTTGATGCTATTACGTTGCGGACTGCATGTTTGTTTTCATAGACTGTAAAATTAAACT
>NZ_JBHIMP010000236.1:0-873 GCF_042194175.1 Bartonella sp. MR168JLCBS
TATTACCCCACAAAATACAACTTTCCGCTTTATGAAAGCGCGCTTCATCGGTATTAGCGTCTCAATTATTTTATCACTTGTTTCAGTTTTTCTGTTTTTAAAACCTGGCTTGAATTTCGGAATTGATTTCATTGGCGGCAGCCAAATGAGTATCACCACGAAAGCTCCAGCAAATTTAGCAACCTTACGTTCAAAGCTTTCTACCCTTAACATAGGTGAAGTTACGCTACAAAATATAGATAATGCAAACACCGTGCTGATCCGCATTCAGAAACAAAGTGGTGGTGCAACACAACAAACCGCTGCCATTGATAAGGTCAAAACAGCAGTACAAAACATTTATCCCAATACTACATTCGATCAAATAGAGGTTGTTGGCCCCAAAATTTCAGGCGAACTTGCTACAGCTGCCTTTACTGCTGTTATTCTCGCAGCAATTGCCATGTCCCTCTATATATGGTTACGCTTCGAATGGTTTTTTGCAGTTGGAGCAATTGTAACGCTCATCTTAGACACCACAAAAATGATTGGTTTTTTTGCTTTGTTTCAATTTGATTTCAATTTAACTGCCATTGCCGCTCTTTTAACGATTGTTGGTTATTCCATAAACGATAAGGTTGTAGTCTATGATCGAATGCGCGAAAATATGCGCCTTTATAAAAACATGCCCTTGCGTGAACTGATTGATTTCTCAATTAATCAAGTCCTTATACGCTGTCTCTTTACATCAGCAACCACAGTTCTCGCTATGCTCCCTATGGCGATATGGGGCGGAAGTGCTGTCCATAATTTTGCAGTTCCTATGGTCTTTGGAATTATTATTGCAACATCATCTTCGATCTTTATCGCCGCTCCTATTTTACTATTACTCGG
>NZ_JBHIMP010000237.1:0-872 GCF_042194175.1 Bartonella sp. MR168JLCBS
TTTTCTAATTTGCAATGTAGGAGTTTTCTGAGCTGTTCCTTGTAAAAATTGAGAGACAATATGCGCATTTCCTGTATTATTTTTTTCCTATTGCTTCTTGGTTTTATTGGCTTTTGTATTTCTTATATGCGGGCTCGCTATCTTGAATACACACAATACAAGATGCATTCTCGTGCATATTATTACGGCTGGTGGACATTTTTGATAACTGTTATTCCTGCTCTCGTTTTTTTAATTTTTTGGGATAGTGGGAGTGCAATTTATTTAGAATATAGCGCTTCGCGAGAAATTGGTGCGTATAGTGCACGCGTGACAGAAGTTGTTAATTATGACATTATTTTAGGGGCTATCCGTAGTCTGGTTAAAATGATTCAACACTTTGAGGGGGATCTTATTAAGGCTTCGTATGAAGAAGTGCAGGCGCAATTATTCGCGAAAGGGTTTGTTTTGCCTCGTGAAGCACCAGATGATGTATTAAGGATAGCGCAATCATGGGTTTCTTCTTCTGAAAAGTTACAATTTATTGGTCATGGTTTGCTTTTTATAATTGCATCCTTTGGTTTTATCTGTGGAATTATGCAAATTACTCCATATCAGCGTGCGCGCAATAAAGTTGAGTGTTTGATTGTTATAGGGTTGGTTTGTGCGTCTATAATTGCAGTTTTGACGACAGCAGCTATTGTACTCTCTCTGTTTTTTCAGACAGTAAGTTTTTTTCAGTCTGTATCTTTTTCAAATTTCTTTTTTGGAACAGTTTGGGATCCGCGGTTTTCAGCCAGCGGTTCGGGCAATGAAGTGGGGCAATTTGGTTTAATACCGCTCCTTATTGGTACACTTTATATTGCGTTTGTAGCAATGCTTTTTGCTGTTCC
>NZ_JBHIMP010000238.1:0-864 GCF_042194175.1 Bartonella sp. MR168JLCBS
GATCAGGTTAGCGGTATTATCAGCAATGTCAACTGCAACCGTTTTCATGCCGCTAAATGCAACGCTTGCGGATATGGTACGGTATCAAATGAGTGAAATGAAGAGGGAGGCTGGTTTACCGTCTCGCAATTTTAGCTCCCATTCTTTTCATAGTAAACATCACTCTTTTGATGATCCCCACAAGCGTCATTATTTCAGCCAGACATGGAGAGAACAACATCAGCATCACGTTGAAAGCAAGACATATCATTATGTCGAACGCAAAAAGACAAAACACAGTAATATTCAAGGAAATGCTTTAGCATTGGGCATTCTTGCTCTTGCAGCAGGTGCAGTTCTTAGTAAAGTTTTTAAAAAACCAGAACAGCCACAAATTGTCTATCAAGACGCACCACAAAATCAGGTGATTTATCAAGTGCAGCAAACGGTGGAATATGAGCCAGTACAACAATCATCAGAATCTGATTGGCTTCAATATTGCAAGAAAAAATACCGTTCCTTCAACCCTAAAACAGGGACTTTTCGAGGCAGTGATGGCTTAAATCATGTCTGCTATGCTCCAGTAAATTGAATTAACATTGAGAAAAGCCCGCTCTAAAGCGGGTTTTTTATGCCCTCCCCCTTAGATCTTTTGAAGAAAAGGATTCCATTGGCGTTCATAGCCTATGTTACTTTTGGGACCATACCCACAGATAAAATAAACGTCGTCGCCTAAGGACAAAACTTTTTCTCGAAGGGATTGCATCAATTTTTCATGGAAACACAATGGGATGCCATGCGCCCACAGACTATTGCCGTCTCTGCAACACCAGGACGCTGGGAAATAGAACAATCTCATGGCACTTTTGCAGAACAAATTATTCG
>NZ_JBHIMP010000239.1:0-864 GCF_042194175.1 Bartonella sp. MR168JLCBS
CCCCTTGAAAGAATCACCCGTTGAATTCTACTCAACCTCTTTTAAAATAGCAAGTGACTCCTGTATAAGCAAAAACCATCTTTATTAATTCCTCTGCAAGACTTTCGATAACAGTGGGAAAATTATAAATGCTATGCAGCTTGCTCTCCAATCAACCGCTTAAGCAATTCAAGCTCTTTGGCTAATGTCTGATCATCACAAACCAAATCTTCAATTTTACGGACAGCATGTAAAACTGTCGTATGATCACGCCCTCCAAAACGACGCCCAATTTCTGGTAACGAACGAGGCGTCAACATTTTCGCCAAATACATCGCAACTTGTCGCGGCTTCACGACTGTACGCGTCCGACGATTAGACAATAAATCTTGCTTAGAAACATTATAATGGCGCGCAACTGCGCGCTGAATTTCTTCAATCCGAATACGCTTCGATTCACCTGAACGTGTCAAATGACCCAACAATTCATCAATCCGTTCTAAAGATAAATCAGATTCAAAAGACTGACGGAACAACAATTGATTAAATGCTCCTTCAATATCACGCCCTGAACCCAAAACCGTTTTAGCAATATACTGCAAAACCTCATCAGAAATTACAACCATGTTATCATCTTGTTGCGCCACTTTTAAACGTTGGCGTAACATTTTCAAACGCATTTCATAATCTGGTACTTCAATTTCAAGAGCAACCCCTCCCTGAAGTCGAGACCGAACGCGAAGATCAAGTGATTCTAATTCTGCTGGCGGACGATCTGCAGCAACAACAACTTGTTTCGCACTATCAAGCAACATGTTGAGCAAATGACAAAATTCGTTCTGTATCGATTTTCCTTGCAAAAATTGCATATCATCAATAATCAAA
>NZ_JBHIMP010000240.1:0-860 GCF_042194175.1 Bartonella sp. MR168JLCBS
TAATAGCATCTCATGTGCCGATATAAATCCACTCTACTAATATTCGATAAATTTTGTAAACTTCTAATATTCGATAAATTTTGTAAACTTTATCTAGAGTTATTCTCAATAAAAATATCTGCAAGATGATAGTCAACAGCCTGCTTAATCTTCTCAATTTTATATAACCTAAGGAAAGAATTGGATCGTTAGCTTCCAATTCTTTCCCTTTACGCTTGAGATTATTGTACCAAACCACAAACAGCAGTTCTTGTACATTTTTCTAAACAGTCTTTTATGCTCTGGAATGACTCTAAGGTCTTTACATTTCAAAGAGGTTTTCGATAATTTGGACTTTCCCGTGTGATAGCAACATCATGTGTATGACTTTCGTGGAGTCCAGCATTGGTAATACGAACAAATGTCGCTTTTTCACGAAACTCCGCTAGATTTTTCGCCCCAACATAACCCATCGAAGCACGCAATCCACCAGCCAGCTGGTGCAGAACCGGCGCTATCGGTCCTTTATAAGCAACTTGACCCTCAACACCTTCAGGAACTAATTTAAGCTCATCACGAACTTCATCCTGAAAATAACGATCTGCCGATCCTCTTGCCATAGCTCCAACAGATCCCATGCCACGATATGCTTTAAAAGACCGTCCTTTATAAAGATAAACTTCACCATGACTTTCTTCTGTACCCGCTAAAAGGGAACCAATCATAGCAGCACAAGCCCCACCTGCCAAGGCTTTAGCAAAATCACCAGAAGCTTTGATCCCGCCATCAGCAATCACAGGAATATCTGCTTTGTCAGCAATTTCTGCAGCACTCATAATGGCCGCAAGCTGCGGTACACCAACACCTGCAACAATTCGTGT
>NZ_JBHIMP010000241.1:0-859 GCF_042194175.1 Bartonella sp. MR168JLCBS
TGCTTTCTACTTAAGGTGTTTGGGGGCAGGAGATGTGTCTGGGAGAGGCAGACAAGAGAGAAGTGTTCAGGTGATGATGCCTCTCATGGGAAGGCCCCTATGAACACCTATAGGGTGGGATGTGGTTTACGGCGGATGGGTGGTGCACCATGGAGTGTGCGGAGACAGACTTACGGGAGATGGCAGAAGTTTCCGAAAAAGCAAATCTACGAAAAAAAGCATTTTCACTTCCTTGCTTGCAACAGGCAAAGAGTGCTTGAAAAATCAGAAAGAGACACTTGCAGAACTCTCAAAGTGAAAAAAGCTGCTTTTGATAATCTTTAAAAGAAAAATCAAGATAAATTAATCGCAAAAGAGTTCAAAGAGGGGGCGAGCTTTAAAAGAGAGAATGTTTCAAAAATCGAAGGCGTTTCAAAGATGGGGGGATATCATGCCAATTATTATCGATTGTATTCAAGGAACAGAGGAATGGCATCAAGCGCGCAATGGATTGATTACGGCTTCTTTGTTTGAAATAGTTATGGCACGAAAAAAACAGGGACAAAAAACCTCAAAATATTATTCCGTTATGATGAAGCTCGCTGGAGAAAGAATTACTGGAAAATCCGTCGAAGAGGGGAAAACCCTTTCTATGCGACGCGGAACAGAATTAGAACCAAGCGCGCGGCAGCTTTATGGTACATTCACGCAAACCGAGCCTCAATGTATTGGATTTGTTCTGGCTGATGATCGCATGAAAGGTTTTTCTCCTGATGCTTTTATTGGAACAAATGGACTTTTGGAAATTAAAACCAAAAAACCTGAAATTCTGATCCCTCATTTCTATCAAAAAACTTTTCCAGCAGAGCATAAAGCACAA
>NZ_JBHIMP010000242.1:0-859 GCF_042194175.1 Bartonella sp. MR168JLCBS
CTAGTTTGGATTATTCTTTATGGGGTTGTGGCCTCTTAACTATACCACAAGTATTTTTCTCACTATTAACAGAGGTGGAAAGGAAGTTGATGAGCATTTGATTTATGACCTCTGTTAGTGCAAATGCACTTAAAGATTGACATAATTTGACACCTAGTCAAGATGATGTGTCAAGCAAGGTGACGTGACAAAGTTGATGATGTGGCAATCATGATGTGGCGAAGCATGATGACGTGGCAAAGATTGTATTGAAGATATGGTCACATGGCAAGAAGACCTAACTAGGAGGAAATATCATGGGAGATCTTGGTGAAGTTAATTTTGGAAAGAGTTGCAACTTTCATGAAGGCTAAATGAAGACACTTGTATTTTTGGCAAGTAGATCAAGCAAGCAACAAGTTGAAGACAAGATCTCATCAAGACCATATTTAGGAGATTGATTGAAGTCTAAATATGGATGGAGACTAAATGAAGACATATCTATCAATGGTATGATTTTGAAGACAATTTATGGCAAGATTTGAAGATCCCTAATAGTGGTGATATGGAAGACTATTAAGGGAATGTTTGAAGATGCGCCTATTGATGGCAAGATTTGGATGATCAGATTGAAGATCTTGGATGAAGATTTGATGACCAAACTTGGATGAAGTGAAGATCAAGTTTGGAAGGTTTCATGAAGACGCACATAGGACGTGCGCCCCTTGCGAGGGGACTGTGTGGTGAGGAGCTGAAGAGGGAGGTGAGTTGTTGGTAGTCAGGGTCAGGTGATCAAGCTGCTGCATCGACTTAGACCAGGTGGGTCTTGGAGGTCGTGAAGCAACGGAGCCAGAATTCAGCCAAGCCAACAGCCAGGGGC
>NZ_JBHIMP010000243.1:0-857 GCF_042194175.1 Bartonella sp. MR168JLCBS
AAGTTTTTCTAATTTTTCTTGAATTTTCGACTTTCGACGTAACCCTGCAGTATCAAAAAGTTTAATATGACGACCACGCCATTCCCAATCCACAGAAATGGAATCACGAGTCAATCCTGCTTCAGGTCCTGTCAATAAACGATCTTGCCCCAACATCCTATTGATGAGAGTTGATTTTCCTGTGTTTGGGCGACCAGCAACTGCAATCCGAAGGGGTTGTTTACTTTCATCGCAAACAGATCCCTTTTCCTCCAAATCATCCACATAATCACCAACAGATGCAGACTGTACAGAAACACATTTTTCTGCGTTCTTGCTTTCAAAAACTCTCTCTTTACCAATAGCATCCATAATTGCATCACGAAGATCTGAAAGACCCAAACCATGTTCAGCAGATATTGGACAGGGCTCCCCCAAACCTAATGACCACGCCTCATACTCTGTCCCTACTGCCGCTTTTGACTCAGATTTATTGGCAACAAGCACAATTGGTTTTCCCGATTTACGACCCAGGGACGCAAAATTTAAATCACTCGGCGTTATGCCACTCTTTGCATCAAACATGAATAAAATAAGATCCGCTTCATTAATAGCAGCTTTTGTATGTGAACACATACGACCTTCAAGTGTATGATCACCGGCTTCTTCCAACCCAGCTGTATCGATCACATCAAAACACAGATCTTGAAGTTCTGCCGCATGAATACGTCGATCACGTGTCACACCTGGCTTATCACAAACCAAAGCCAATTTTTGACCAACCAAACGATTAAAGAGCGTTGACTTCCCAACATTGGGCCGACCAACTACAGCAATGGTAAGGCTCATCAATTTATTCCTTGTCTGCCTTGCCCTCA
>NZ_JBHIMP010000244.1:0-856 GCF_042194175.1 Bartonella sp. MR168JLCBS
TGCAATAGTGTTCACGGAAGTTTTCTGCTTTTCCTAAAACGCGTTTTTCTTTTGTTTCAGGATCAAAAAATTCTGTACGTCCTGTGTAGGGAAAGTGCTCTTCTGCGGGGTCAGCAACTTCAATTAAATGAGCAGTGGTTTGTTTTGCAGACAAAACTGTTAAATGCTGGATAATTTTTTCCGGAGCATCGAGAAAGTCGCTCATGATGATGGCATGTGAAAAACGTGTTATGGTTGAAAAATCTGGAAATGAATTTTCTGTGTGATGATTTGCCAAAGTTAATGCCATACGTTCTATGACATTGGATGTTCTTGTAGGTGGCATTAAATTGGGGATAGCAATATGTTCGTCGCTGCGTACAAGAAGTTTTGCTAATGCAAGGGCAAGAATGATGGCATGATTGCCTTTAGAAATTTGCGAAAAACGCGAACAATAATGCATAGAGGCGCTCTGATCAGGCCAAATCCAAACTGTTTGTGTCTTTTCCCATTCGTATTCACGTAAGTAAGTATGTTCACCACGCGCTGAGCGGCGCCAGTCAATACGTGTGATGGCTTCCCCTTCAATATAAGGGCGAAATTGCCAGAAATTTTCCCCGTTACCGCGTTTACGTTGTCCATGCCATCCGCTTATCAATGTATTAGCGATATGGTGTGCTTGCAAAAGAAAATACGGCATTTTAGCAGCATCTTTATGCGGTTTGGCAGCGAGTAACAGTGGAGATTCTTTTGAAACTTTTTTGCCAATGGCCATTAGAGAATGTCTTTCACAAGATTATCGATAATGTCTTTTACGGTTATATTTTCAGCATGTGCAGAAAAATTGAGTGCCATACGGTGTTGTAATATAGGTTGA
>NZ_JBHIMP010000245.1:0-854 GCF_042194175.1 Bartonella sp. MR168JLCBS
TGTTGATCTTGTGATAAAAATTGCCCATGCTGTAAGAGCCGTTTCTCCTGCTCTTAATCCCGGATTTATGCCATTATCTGCGTTGGCTTTCTTTAGTGGAGGCTTGGTTGGACTAATTTTTTGCAAAACATCCATCAGATTCTTTTTTAGTCTCTTTATTTTGGTTGGTATTTGTATTTGCTTGATGCATTCACCCGTACAATTAATTATTGCAGACAATATAAATCTCGTGGGTGTCATCAATGGGAAAAAATTATATACTGACCGTTATCGTATCTCTAAGTTTACAACATCTATATGGGAAAAGTCATTTCACGTGAATGAGACGATTAAGCCTACGAAATATGGTCCTTCGTTTAATGGGCAATTCGTTTGTGATGATCATATTTGTTCATCCTTATCAGAAAATGGATTTAGAGTCGTTGTTTTACATGGAAAAATAGATCAATGTGTAGAGGCAGATGTCATAGTTAAAACATTTACAATAAACGATCAAACATTCTACAGGAAGACACAAATAACAGTGATACCTAAACAGTTATTATCACGAGGGAGCGTTATGATGACTAAAAGAGGGGATATCATTTGGTCTTCTAAGGGATTCCATAGACCTTGGAATATGCACAGGCAGCATTGACAAAAATTGTATAACTTCTCGCATTCTCCAATGTTTTTCTTGGTACAGATAAAAGCAGAGTAAGAGATAATAGGTACATTTTTTATCATGGCTTTGACATCTTTCTCATAGAACTATAAATTGACCAATCCTAATGGAGTTGACCAAATCGTTAACGCTTTTACTATTTCTAAGCACAGACGATTTTTTGGTATTTGAATAATTTATAATTTTGCAC
>NZ_JBHIMP010000246.1:0-853 GCF_042194175.1 Bartonella sp. MR168JLCBS
ATGTTTGGACGTTATTTTCCATTTTTTCCACCTTAAACATTTTTGTCTAACCACTTGCCAATGATATTTTCCAAAATAGTTTGAATATTATACTGCTTGATGTCATCAAGCAGCTCAGAGACAAATCCTTTAATTAAAAGTGCACGAGCAGTTTTAAAAGGGATACCACGCGCCATGAGATAAAAAAGATGATCATGATTAATATTGGCAATTGTTGCACCATGGCCACACGCAACATTATCAGCAAAAATTTCTAGTTCAGGCTTTGCATAAAATTCTGCATCATCTGAAAGAATGAGACTATTACAGGCCATGTGCGCATCTGTTTTTTGAGCCTTTTGAGCAACACGTATTATTCCCTGAAATACACCAACTGCCTTATTCGTAACCACATTGCGTATAATTTCGGTTGAAGTTGATTTTTCTTCAACGTGACGAACACTCATCGTAAGATCGCTGTGTGTCTGTCCAGAAAGCAAATTTATTACTCGTAATTGAAAATCAGATTTTTCTCCTTGTAATTCAACATCAATTTCCTGACGATTAAGTTGACTGCCTATATTAATTACATAAAGTGACAATTTAGCGCTTGGGCCAAGGACAGCCCGAAACCTAGCAAATTGTGTAGAATAGAAACCACGATCCCGAATAAGAATCCATGTAACATCGCTATAAGCCGCAATATCTAATGAAAATATCGAACTGACAAAGGTTTCTCTATCATTGCCAATCTGATGTTCAACAAATACAGCTTGACTGTTTTTACCCATTTTTATGTCTGAAAAAATATGAGATTGTCCACCCATTTGAATATTTTGTAATTCAATAGGAATATTTAATTTTGTATTTTCAT
>NZ_JBHIMP010000247.1:0-851 GCF_042194175.1 Bartonella sp. MR168JLCBS
GTGCTCGATGACTTTATTGGTCAAGAGGCAGCACGTGCAAATTTAAAAATATTTATCGAAGCAGCAAAAGCGCGTCAAGAAGCACTAGACCATGTTTTGTTTGTAGGACCACCTGGTTTAGGCAAAACAACACTTTCACAGATTATGGCCAAAGAATTAGGGGTTAATTTTCGCTCTACTTCGGGTCCTGTTATTGCTAAATCAGGAGATTTGGCAGCTCTTTTAACCAATCTAGAAGAACGTGATGTTCTGTTTATTGATGAAATTCATCGTTTAAATCCGGCTATTGAAGAAATTCTTTATCCAGCCATGGAAGATTATCAGCTTGATCTTATTCTTGGTGAAGGTCCTGCAGCGCGTTCAGTTAAAATTGATCTTGCCAAATTCACTTTGGTTGCAGCAACCACGCGTTTAGGACTCTTGACCACACCATTACGGGATCGGTTTGGCATTCCAATTCGTCTCAATTTTTATACCATAGAGGAATTGGAATATATTGTTCAGCGCAATGCGCGCCTTTTTTCGGTACAGATCAGTGATGATGGCGCCCATGAAATTGCCCGACGGGCACGCGGTACTCCACGGATTGCGGGACGACTTTTACGGCGGGTTTGTGATTTTGCTCTTGTCAAACGGGCAAAAAAAATTGACCGCAAAGTTGCTGATGAAGCGCTTTCGCGTCTTGAGGTTGATCATCTTGGTCTCGATCCACTTGATCGTCGCTATTTGTTGTTAATTGCAGAAACTTTTTTAGGTGGTCCAGTGGGCATTGAGACCATTGCTGCTGCTCTCTCAGAGCCGCGTGATGCCATTGAAGATATTATTGAACCCTATCTTCTCCAACAAGGTTT
>NZ_JBHIMP010000248.1:0-849 GCF_042194175.1 Bartonella sp. MR168JLCBS
CTCAAAAGTAATGAGAAACCCACTAATAAATTTTAGTCCGTAACGATTTAAGAGAGCAGGATTGAAAAGGAAATGGAGCCACTCAGGAAGCATCAGAGCAATACCTTTTGATATCCTGATTGAGTGCATGTTTCAAGATAATGTAGGATTGCGGAAAAGAAACCTGAAAATAATAAATAGAGTAAACATGCTACAAGATAAAACAGCATAGGCTCATTGGTAGCTGCGACTGCTAAATTTGTTTGTTGCATAAGGTCAACAAGTGAAATGGTTGAAACGAGGGATGTATCTTTAAGTAAAGTGAGCCAATTATTAGAAAGTCCTGGCAAAGCATTTCGAATGAGCTGAGGAAAGACAATACGAAAAAACGTAGTTGAGCGCGAAAATCCTAGAGCTTTCGCTGCTTCATATTGACCTTTATCAAAGATATTAAATGCTCCAAGCCAAACTTCACAAGAAAAGGCGGCAAGAACCATACTGAGTGCAAGAACACCAGCAATAAAAGCATTGATACTAAATATTATCTCAATATTAAAATAATCAAGAGTAGTTTGAATAATCTTTTGTAAACCATAATAAACTAAAAATAAGGTTAGAAGTTCTGGTAAGCCACGAAATACCGATGAAAAGAGGGTAGCTATAGCTTTAACTATCTTAATATCGGATCGAATCATCAGTGCACCTAGAAGTCCTAGAGGAAATCCCAGTATTCCACAGCACAAAGCCAATGATAATGTCATTCCTGCACTCAAAACTATAACCATTCCCCATCCTCCATTGCTAAATGATAGCAATGCTAAACTTTCAATCATTCTTGCATTCCTCACAAAAATTTAAATAAATGGCTTT
>NZ_JBHIMP010000027.1:0-5797 GCF_042194175.1 Bartonella sp. MR168JLCBS
GGCGTGAGGGGCGTGCCTTCTTTATGGTTATAAACGCATATAAAATGCATTGCTATAAACATATCATAAAAGAGAGAATAAAATAAAAAAAAGCCGTGCCAAATGATATGACGCGGCTTTCAAATGTCTATTCTAATGATTAAAATGAATCATCCACATGGAGTAATCAGTGCATATATACAAAACGTATCATATTGCAAGCGCTCTATTAGAGATATGAAAACTTATCAAAAGGAACGTAAATGATGCATATGATCTTTAATCACTCATTTGAATAAGAGAGCCTATAAACGCTCGGTAGCTTTAACAATCCAATCAAAAAAACATGCATATTCAATAAATATCTGTAAAAAACGTTCTTTTTACATTTACGAGCATTGGTTTTTAAAAGCAGCTTTTCATAAAACAAATAAACAATTATGGTTTTTTGTTACCATTTTTATCAAGTCAATTTTATTAATAATAGTTATAAAAAAATCACAAAATTAAAATAACCACTTGAAATATACCCATATGGGTATATTAATAATCATGAGTAAAATAAAACGTATCATATGGCTTGGTTCTTCACTCAAAGATATAAAAAGTCTTCCTGATCTTATTCAACAAAGGATTGGTTATGCTCTTTATCTTGCTCAGATAGGAGATAGAGGAGAAAATGTTAAGGTTCTCAAGGGGTTTGGATCTGCAAATGTTCTAGAAATTATTGAACGCGATATTCAAGGAACTTATCGCGCTGTTTATACGATACAATATAAAAAATCTCTTTATGTGTTGCATTGTTTTCAGAAAAAATCGACCCGTGGCATTGCAACACCAAAACCAGACATTAATCTGATCAAAGAACGTCTCAAGTTAGCAGAACAATTAGAAGGGAATTAAAATGATCAATGTTTTTCACGGTAGTTCCAATGTTTATGCGGATCTTGGCTTTTCAGATTCCAGAGAGATGCTTATCAAAGCGCAACTTGCTCATAAGATTAGTCAAATTCTTAAAGAAAAGAACTTAACACAAAAACAGGCTAGTCAACTTTTGAAAATGACTCAACCCAAATTGTCTAAACTCTTAAGTGGAGAATTTCGAGGAATTAGTGAAATGAAAATGCTTGAGTGTTTGGCAAAATTGGGAAACGATATCAAGATTATTGTTAATCCGAAAGAAGTTAAAACGCTTGAAGGACATTTTGAAGTTGTTTTTTCTTCTTAAACTTCTTTATGATTTGCTTTTTATAGTCTATTCATACATGGCAATCTTATATAAAAAATGGTCAAATGAATCATGCATAAAAGTGTGGATTCTTAAGTGGATTCTTATAAAATAATTTTACTCAAACCATTGACTTTATTGTATTTTTATATATAATGCGTTATTATCATCGTCCAAGGTTCATTCTTAGGAATGCGCAATTTAAACCGGTGATAACGATTGCGCGAACGCCCATGATAAGCGCCCGTGACATAAGAACACACCCTCTCCTTATGCCATGTGATCGGCGTCTGATTATTGCGAAGACGACGTTCCCCTATGCTTAAAAGACCTTCCGTCGTATCAACTTCGGCAAACATTTTCGTGATAAAGTTAAAACTTCCATCCGGCGCTCCCATCTCTTGCGAAACAACCGTTGCCTCCATCGGGGCTCCTGTAAACATAACAAGCCTATTGTTTTCATCAAAAGCACCAAGCATTGGAGCGCCACTTTGCCAACGGGGGCTGTCTAAAGAAGCAGGCAACGCCTCAAGATTGATCGAAATCTCATCTAACTGTTCTAAAGTATAACCTGTTGTAAACACTGGAAACAACGTGAAAATCTTTCCCTGTAGCGTCGACCATTTCTGCAAGCCCCAATCATAAACAAAGGTGGTTTGTTCGTTATTGCCTCTTTTTAAGGACCAATAAATCCGGTTATCAATGGGGTCTATAACTCCTTGCATCTCATCAAGAGCAAACTTATCAAATGTTTTAAAAACCGTTCTATCAACCTTTTCAAAACCTATCGGTAAAAGTTGACCATCCAAACTCATCTGATAAAAACCACCATCACCTGCAAAAAAAGCGTCACTCCCTCGACAAGCTATAGAGGCTGCACTGCGGGCTCCTCGCTTGTCTTGTATCTTTTGAAATGTAAACACAATTTTAGAACCCGCAACAAAGGTTCCAGCATAAATAGCAGAACGCATAAAAATGAGGGGATTGGTGGATTCTGTTGCCCCTTGAACATATTCTCCATCCGGAAAATCTTGAAAATCGCAATCTTTCTGTTTAACTGTCCAATGGGTTGCATCTTCCAAACCAGACCAATGAATGCGATTGGGGTGATCTGTCAATTGCATCAAACAAACAAAAGGTCCCCAAACCTTCACCAAGCCTGCTTTCGGCGGATTGCCTCCTAAATCTTCAAATCGTTCAGAACTATGGGTATTAAAAACTTGTGGTTTATCATTTTTATTGACCGCAATAATTCTTTGACCAAACAGAGCAAATGACCATTGATTATCCTCATGCGCATGATAGGTCACACCACTTTGGCTAATGTCTTTCCAACCCTGCGTTTGACTATCATAACTGTAAAGCTTTTGCTTGCCTCCTACGATTATCTTAACACCATTACCGCTTCTAAAGGCTATTGAACCCAATGGCTTTTCTTCCAAAGGATGAGACACAACCATTGCACTAGGCATGGGTATGTAACCACCATCTGCCGGCAAAACATTCACAAGGCTATCCGTAAAACTGCCGTTGACAACCGCAACATCCGGTCTGTAATCGGCAATGGGAAAATAAACCATGCTAAAAATCCGTTGGTATTATTCTGGTCACGTTATGACGTTGAGACGTCTCTGCACGCAATTCATTCAACTGTTCGTTAAAGTCATTGTAAGCTGCCGTTGCACAATCGGGGTCTTTCAAGATATTCTTGTAAAGTTCGTATTTTGCACGCGCCTTAATCAAATCAAACGCGTGCACAAACCATGGATGCTCCTCATCGACACTCTCTATCTCTGATAAACGCAATGGAGAGAGAATGAGTTGAATCTGATAGGCTCTATCCGGCGTGGGATAAAGATGTAATTTCCTATCAAAATAACTGTAACAAACCGGCGTTCCTTGCTGCTCTGATGATAACAAAGGCTCTAAAGAAACATGGTCCTTACATTCCAAGGCAAACTTATGATGTTGATCAGAACTCAGATAAACGTTTTTGATTTTAACAGCACTTTCGATATGGCTGGTAGTGCTTGCATCATAAACACCTTGTCCCGCCCGTGTCTCAAACACCACATCACGGCTTTCGTTAAAGTAAAAGGTCTCCCGTTCACAAAAACGAATGGCTGCAAAAATACTTTCTTGGATTTGATGAACATACTCATCGGCTATGTCATCAATCTCATCTTGAATGACCGACACAAGGTGCGAAAGTGTCCTCTTATGACGATAAACATCTCGCTTTACAGGTATTGGTCCTCCGGTCTTAACCCGAATATAATGACGTGTCATCAAAATATCTCTCAGTGATTAGTCACGAATTCAACGACTATACTTGCTTGCCCAGCTTGTACTGTTTTGTCCGCTTTGGCATAGAGAGTAAGTTCTTCATCATAAGGGATAAACTCCTTCTGATTGGTAGGCTTAACCTCTTTTACTGCCTGTTGTTTGATTTCTGCTTCACCAAACTCATTGCCGCCAGCAGTGCACCCTATTTTTACCTTCGTGTCCGAAAATGCTGTCTTGACATACACTTTAATCGAAGTGATCAAAGCACCACGAGGTAGCGTGCCTATTCTCATAGCGTTTTCTTTATCTTCATAGCTAAAATTAAGCCGCAAAAAGCTTACCTGCTGGGTATGAAGATTTCTCCCTTGCAAGGGCTGTGGTAAATAATCTGCCATGTCTTATCCCCTCAATGATTTGTCACAAATTGCACAACCACAATACATTCACCAGCATCTGTTGTTTTATCCCGTGTTGCATAAAGGGTCATCTCCTTATCATCTGCAACAAAAGACTTTTGATCTGTTGGCGTAAAATCTTGCGTGCCTTGGGCTTTGATATCCTTTTCACTGAACTCATTGCCACCATAGGTGCTCCCTATCTTCAACTTCGCTTCTGAAAACGCGGTCTTGACAAAAGCCTTCATCGAAGTGATCAAAGCGCCACGAGGCAAAATTCCTATTTTCTCCGTAAGATGCTTATCTTTATGAGAGATATTCAAACGTAAGAAACTCACCTGTTGGGTGTGAAGATTTCTCCCCTGTAGTGGAGGTGGTAATTGATCTGCCATGTCTTGCTTCCTCCCTATGATTAATTATCAGGTTCACCGCTGTAGGTGGGGATAACAATCGTTCCAAAATCTTGAGCTGTTTGTGCGCTATTGGGCATCTTAAAACGTGTTTTCTTCATTCCTATTAAGGTTTTGGCTGCAACACCAAATTCACGTTCATAATCAAAATACTCTTCTTTAAGCGTATAATGCGTTGCACTGTGATTTTTGCCAAAACCAATAACAGCACTTTGCGCCCCTAGAAACACCGCGCGACGCACACTTTTAACAGCTGTATTATCTGTCGATTTAACACCATGGGTCACATGAATAGCTTCACGTAAAATAACGCCATTATACATGCCCAGTGAACCATCAAAGATTGGGTTTTTCGCACGAGAGGTTGCATAAACCGATTTTTGAATATCTAACCACTCACCAACGGCTGTATTGGTTCGCAATTGCATGACTTGTGTTGGATGCAAATAGAGGACATAAACATCATCACCATTGACATGAACTGGAGAAATTTGCGGATTGGCAAGTTTGGCTTGTTTAACCGCTTCATCAATCAATTTAAGACTAAAGCTATGTTTGGCTTTTTCTGTAAGATCTTCATCCTTGGTTTTTGCTTCTGGGCGGATAATACGTTCACTGCTTGGTGCCATGATTTCATTAAAGCCATAATGAACCGGCTTAATATACACTTCTCGACCATCAACATTGATCGTACGGGGTGTATAACCACATACCTGAAGAAAGAACATGATGCTTAAACGATTGGCATACCAACGAACTAAACCTTCTTTGGCTTTTTTCCGTAAATTGGGGAGAATTCTCTGTTGGTCAATCGAGTCATCATTCGCTACACGTGCTGCATGTAAAAGCTCGTTAATCACCAACCGATCATTCATAAATTGAAGCGCTTCTTCATTGCCCTCTAAGGTTTCGCCTTGCGTGACACCGTCCCCAAACAGATTGACAAGCAGACTAAACGTAACGCTATCCCCTGCACTCTTATGGGTTTCGTTGTAAAGCTGGATAATGCTGTTCGAACTTTTGCCAATCAGAGGAGCAATTTTTGTCGCTTTCAAAACTTCATTGCTTAATTTCTGTGACCACAATTTCACCGATTGCGGATCATGGGTTCCTATATGTGTTGTTGCCATTGATTTCACCTTTCTTTGCTGTAAAAAAACCGGCTTAAAGCCGGTGGAAAACCCGCATCAAGGCGGATTATGTTGTAAAACTTATTGCCTAATCAGGATCTGCACCCATAATTTCATAAAAACGGGCTTCATTCTTCGGATTTGATATCCAAGCATTGAATTCTTTCTCAGACATATTCGCAAGTGTCTCTTTGGTCATAGGACCCGTCACGCCCCCTCCTCCAGATGCCGTTAAGGTTCTCGCAGAATTCTGACGGCTTTGAAGTTCTGCAACTTGATTATTCGCTTGTAATGCTTGGTTCTGATAGCCAAGATTTTGCGCTATTCTATAAATCTCTTCTGCCGGATTGAGATCTCTTTGTGCACAAG
>NZ_JBHIMP010000249.1:0-846 GCF_042194175.1 Bartonella sp. MR168JLCBS
CATAGGGATTAAGCCAAAAGCCACAGGACGCTGATTAATCACTGAAACAAATTCAGAATAAAACAGAGTACAAATATCGAAGGTATCCTTATCGAATAAATCAATGATCTTCTGGCTGATTATAGCTGCCTCTGCAAAACCAACCCGCTTTACAGAACGCAAATCGATGTGATCAATCATCAAAGCTTTGTAATCACGTGATAAAATATCTGCTCCCTTTTTTCCCACGGTTAAGATTTTAACTATTTTACCGGCAGAAAGCAGTGCTTTAATCTGTTGGCGTGCCCGCCGAGCAATTTGCATATTAAAAGCACCACAAAGACCACGCTCAGCAGTACATACCACTAAAAGATGGACATCATTTCGACCAGTACCACGCATGAGAGGGGGCACATCGATGGCATCGACATCAGTGGCAACATTGGCTAAAATAGCAGCCATCCGCTGGGCATAAGGACGAGCAGACTGAGCTGCCTCTTGCACACGGTGCAACCTTGCTGCTGCAACCATTTGCATTGCTTTAGTAATTTTCTGTGTTGCCTTAACCGAGGCGATACGATCTCTAAGATCCTTCAACGACGCCATTCGCGCATTCCATTAAGTTATTACGAAAAAATCTTTGCGTAAGTATTAAGAACAACAATCAACTTATCCTTAACATCATCGGTTATCTGTTTTTGATGGGCGATTGCCTGCAAAAGATCTGGGTGATCACTCCGGAGAAGTGTCAAAAGACCTTGTTCGAATCGACCAACATCAGAAACAGCCAAAGCATCAAGATAACCATTAACACCAGCAAAGATAACAACAACCTGTTCTTCTGTTTTAAGTGGAGAAAATTGTGGT
>NZ_JBHIMP010000250.1:0-846 GCF_042194175.1 Bartonella sp. MR168JLCBS
ATAGACCCTTGATGATAAAAGAGCATTTTGTTGGCATTCTCCAAGTATGAAAAGCATGTCAACCAGTGTAAAGGACATTACTACCACTTCTGATACAACACTTATAAATTTTGTTCAGAACAAGTGGTTAAGTTATGTTGTCAAATGTCAGAACGCGCATTCATTTTTTTTAGTCAAGTAACAAACCAAACCTACATAAAACAAAACGAAGCGGACCCAGGCCCGCTTGATAAGGCGATATTACTCGAAATTAACAGAAAAGTCCAGATTTCTCAAAAACTGTTAAAAACAGGTACAGACAACCTTATTTCACATTAAAGGAAATTAAATTTTACGTATGACGTCGTAGAAAAAAATTATACGTTCCATTAAAAAAATACTTTTAGAACTTTGAAAATAGTCGATTCGAAAGGTGTGTATTTCATTGAATTTAAGAATAAAAACACTGTTTAAAAGTTCATATGACGTGCCGTTTCTTCCGCAACAGAGGCCAAAAAACCGCAATCTTCAAAATGCATCACTCCTGAAAATATTCAAAATGGCGTAGAGCTCTGCGGTCACTCAATTTTTGATTTACTGTCCATTTTTTCGAGAGGGGTGCATTTTAGGCACACGTTACTATTAACAAACTGACCTTTATTTTTTACAAGGAATCCAAAAATGTAAAAATATACAGGGTATACTATTAAAAATAAGGAACTAGGTGTGTTTTCCTGGGATGATGGGAAGTCCGCCATATTTAACCCTAATTTAAGGTTATAGAGAACAACTTTTATTTGAAACATTTTTTCCTAGGATAGAATATTTTCTTGGTACAACTCGACAAACAAAAACAGTACACTGCAA
>NZ_JBHIMP010000251.1:0-845 GCF_042194175.1 Bartonella sp. MR168JLCBS
ACAGAGTTACAACGTGCACGGCTTTTAGAGGTGCGGGAAAATGGGGCAGTAGCAGGTGATGACAGTATCATGATTCAATCTAACTCGATGACCAGATAATAAAATTTTTTTATTTGGAAATCTATTCCTTGCGATACTTGACTTGTATGCTGAAAGCACAAAACAGCCAAACCCTTATCGAGCTTAGCTATTCTAAAAGTATTTTGAAGCCGGATTAATGTCTATAATGTTGGATTCTGGTTGTTCGTAATCCAGCTAAGCCATGTTCATCGATCAAACTCTGCCATGAAAGAAATTCCTCTACGGTCAAAGTATAGCGTTGACATGCCTCATCAAGACTTAACAATCCACCTCTGACAGCCGCAACAACTTCAGCTTTGCGACGGATCACCCAGCGCCTTGTGGTTTTAGGCGGTAAGTCGGCGATTGTGAGTGGACTTCCATCTGGCCCAGTAACATATTTCATTTGTGTTTTTATCGAGTTTGTCATTGTATCGTCTATTTTTAGTCAAGGACTTGATTCGTTTATAAAACATGAAATTTAAAAAAGAGCTAAACGCGTTGAAAGAAAAAATTAATAAAGCCAATTAATACGCGAAATATGACACAAAGGGAAGTGATAGAATAGCCTATTGTACCTTATTTCATCACTCTTTCTTCATCTTCAGATGCTTTATAAGAACGTGATTCTATTGGTTGTGGAAAGGATAAAAAAACAATATAAAAAGACAGTAAATAGCATAAAAACAATGTGTGCATAAGAACATGAACGGATAGATACACAGAGAATGAATACATGTTTTTGAACAGTCTTGATTTGCCAGGACAACCTGATAATTCTCGCA
>NZ_JBHIMP010000252.1:0-843 GCF_042194175.1 Bartonella sp. MR168JLCBS
AACGGAGGATATATATACCGATAGAGATTCAGATGCGGGTTGTCTAGATTCATGTATTTCATCTATGAGACTTGTAAACAGTAATATTAGATTTTTTCTTTCTTCAGAAAATGGAGATAGTGGACAAGGCGGTCAGAGTAATAATAAGTATCGAACCCTGCGCATTGGAAATGGAGAGGGCACGGTTTATAGTGCTCATGGGATTTCTAAGATTTACTTTAATGCAGATCTGATGTCTGGCAATGCGGATAGTGTTCAAGTCTCTGATAGACTTTTACTTCATGGCGATGTTTCTGGAACAACTCTCGTGCATGTGGATCCTGTTTCAGGTAGCACCTCATCAGAACGGCAGAATCAATCTAACAGCATTTCAATTATTCAAGTTTATGGAAGTGCAGAGGAAAACTCTTTCAAGCTTGATAGTGACTATGTTACGTTAAATAGTACACCTTATCAATATACTCTTCATGCTTATGGTCCAAATTCTCATCAAAGATCTTCTTTGGGGTCAGCCTCGAAGTTTTTCGATCCTGAATTGGGGGAAGAGAGTACCCAGTTTTGGGATTACCGTTTAGAGAATCGATTTGTGGTTGTAGCTTCTGCAAGTGCACAAAGTGAAGACATTCTTGTTGTTCCCGCCGTATCTGGAACTCCTTCATTAGCGAGATCTGAAGAAGAGAGTGGTGTTTCTGAAGAAGAGAGAGGTGTTAATGCGTCAGTAGATTCTGATGCAGCTCAAACCATTTTTGTTGCTTCTTCGGCTCTATCTGGAACTTCTGAGTCAAGGACTCCTCAACCTGTTTCATTAGAGAGATCTGAAGAATCTTTAGAGAGATCTGAAGA
>NZ_JBHIMP010000253.1:0-841 GCF_042194175.1 Bartonella sp. MR168JLCBS
AAACGAAATCCCCCTTTTTGCATTGACTCAATAGAAATAATTCTTCCTGTTAATGTCGTGAAAACATCACGGTTCAACATTGGTGTCGATATACGCCATGTTTCTATTTTTGCAGCAAAAGCGCCCAATACAACACAAAACAGAAATCCTGCAATAATCCATATTCCCCAATAAAAACGTAAAATATACAATATTCCAGGGAATATACTGACCAACACAAAAAATTGTCCCCAACTTGGTTCTCGCTCTAAATTGAAATAAACAATAATACCCGTAGAAAAAAAGACTAAAATCAACGAAAAAAGAAGTCCAAAAGAAATTTCTTTGTTTATGCAATCTGCCAACCACTTCCAACAAAAAATTATTGCTTCTTTTAAAGGCGTAAAAAGGGAATTCTTTTGTTCTTTACAGCTAACGTTCTTTGCACCATCAAGAGTGGAGAGATTCTCTTGCCATATCAGAGCTAATTTTTTTCCTTCTGATAAATCGTCCTTAACTTTATTCTGATTTAACATCCGCAAATCCCCACTTCACTTACAATGCGGCTATTGTATATCCTATCAGCTATGCTAACATAATCCTTTTATAAAGTTCCATAAGCAATATAATTTAAAGGGAGATATCTGTGTCCGTTATTACCCGTTTTGCTCCTTCACCCACTGGCTTTCTTCATATTGGTAGCGCTCGTACTGCTCTCTTTAATTGGCTTTATGCAAAACATACCGGTGGTAAAATGCTTCTACGCATTGAAGATACAGATAGAGAGCGCTCAACAGAAACAGCTTTAAAAGCCATTATAGACGGCTTACACTGGATGGGGCTTAGCTATGACGGCGATCCT
>NZ_JBHIMP010000254.1:0-841 GCF_042194175.1 Bartonella sp. MR168JLCBS
AGGGATGAATACTGATCACACGTTAGAAGAAGTTGGTCAACAATTTTCAGTAACGCGTGAGCGCATTCGCCAGATTGAAGCAAAGGCGCTCCGTAAATTAAAGCATCCTAGCCGTTCACGGAAATTGCGTAGTTTTCTCGATTCTTAAATATAACCGCGCATTTTTAAAGATGCATTTTATGGATGAATAAGGATGAAAGGCATGTCGTTTGGTTCTTGAGATGCCTTTTTGCCAAGGATTAACAGGCTTGTTATTGAATAATTTGTGCAGAATGTGCACTGTCGAAAGCTCCTCTTATTTTTGATACTCGTGTGGTGCAGTTTATAAAGAAGCTTCGAATTAGTATGGTTGTTTCCAAAAGAAATGCACAATATTTAAAGCATTATTGCATTTACCGGTAAGTTTATGAACAGAAATGATAGAGTAAGAATGCTTAATCAAAAATCAAAGCGCCTTAATTTTTCGATGAGAAAGCAAAGATTTTTTATGTGGAGGCTTTCATAAAAAACGGCTTATGTTTGTATGTGAATGTATGAAAAATTTCATTTGAACTGGATTATTGTTTTGTTAGATTCTGTGTATCTAATTCTTTAAGCCAGAGAATGGTTAAAGCATAAACCATGAATTCTATAAAAGAAGAAGCTTTTTATTAAACCGTCAGAAGAGACATTCTAAAATGTTTGATTTTATTGAAGAAACATTTGATAAGAGAAGGGGACTTTAAAAGAGTTTCTCACCAATCCTGATACCTTTTACAATGCATGATAAAAAATAATTAACATCGAGGTCTTAGAAAATCCAAAAACAGGACTTTACCTCTTCATGGAATATACCTATACT
>NZ_JBHIMP010000255.1:0-839 GCF_042194175.1 Bartonella sp. MR168JLCBS
ATCGGTTCTTCGCATTCCATGGTTGGGCTTGTTCAAAGTGCTACAACATTACCACTTGTTATGTTTTCTCTGATGGCAGGAGCATTAGCTGACAATTTTAATCGGCGTCAAATTATGTTGTGTGCGCAGATTATGATGATGGTTATATCAATGAGTTTGGCTGGTTTAGCTTATATGGGGGTTCTAACACCTTGGCTTTTATTATGCTTTACGTTTTTAATTGGGTGTGGAACTGCCTTTTATAATCCTTCATGGCAGGCAACAATAGGAGATATTGTGAGTAGGGAAAACATTCCTGCTGCCGTTAGTTTGAACAGTGTCGGTTTTAATTTGATGCGTAGTGTAGGTCCTGCTATTGGTGGTGCCATCATTGCTACTCTGGGCGCAGCCACAGCTTTTTTGTTCAATGCGGTAAGTTACATTCCTTTAATTGGTGCTTTGTTTTTATGGAAACAGAGCTATAAAAATAACCTCTTGCCACGCGAGAGACTTTTAGGGGCTGTCTCAGATGGTTTGCGTTATGTTGTGATGTCACCTAATCTTCTAAGTATTATGGTCAGAGCGTTCCTTTTTGGTTTTGGGGCGATTTCGATTTTGGCACTCTTGCCAATTGTTGTGTATAAAATTCTTGGAGGAAATGCACTTCTTTATGGTACATTGCTCGGTTGTTTTGGTCTGGGAGCGATGACAGCAGGCCTTATTAATTCATCTGTACGGCATTATTTTCGTTCAGAGACGATTATTGCAAGTGCGTTTATTGGTTTTGCTTTTTCCTGCTTTTTTTTAGCAATGAGCCGTTCGCTCATTGTAATCCATATTGCTTTATTTCCTGCAGGTTT
>NZ_JBHIMP010000256.1:0-837 GCF_042194175.1 Bartonella sp. MR168JLCBS
CTGTTCCAGAAACCTGAATGATGGAAATCCCTTGATCATTTCCACCATTCCCCGTATATCCCCCTGGACTTTCTGAAATGCTGCGCACATGTACTGTCGTTTTCCCAGTAGCATCACCATGAATTAAAAGCCGGTCAGTTTTTTGGTCTTTAAGAGCGCCCCCTTCATTCAGATACGTATTCAAATAAATATGCGCACCATCCTTCGCCCTATAAACTTCGCCCACCCCATTTCCAATGCGGAGTGTTCGATAATCGTAAGTTAGAGCAGA
Organism: Bartonella sp. MR168JLCBS; assembly: GCF_042194175.1. Taxonomy (NCBI): domain Bacteria; kingdom Pseudomonadati; phylum Pseudomonadota; class Alphaproteobacteria; order Hyphomicrobiales; family Bartonellaceae; genus Bartonella; species Bartonella sp. MR168JLCBS. The sequence goes on from NZ_JBHIMP010000256.1 coordinate 272, forward strand.
TTCTGGTTTTTTAAAATCAATGGAACTGTCATTCGTAAGAAGTACTAATGAAACAGATGAATCATTTTTACGATCAGATTCAGGCGAACCTCTTTCTCGCTCTTGTTTTAAAATCCATTTCGAACCAACGCCTAAATAAAGCTCGGCAGTAGAATGATCATCAACATAGGCTCCCCCTTCAAGGACAGAAGCACTCGCTAAAACTTTTACCAAAGCGCCCTTCTCAACTCTTAATAATGAACCTCCTGAAAGTTCGCTTTGCATTAAATTAACAACCCCATAAGTAGCATCGGTACTATAGACAGCTATACTGTCTGGAACGGAAAACTTCGTCCTTCTCAAATTAATAGCCTCCAATCTAGGTGGAGTTTTTTGCTCATTTGAATGCTCATTATTCCGATATTCATCCCACGGCTTTTCTCCCCGAAAATATATACCGTAGGACGTGTCTCCATTCACTGTAACAGAAGAAGATGTGAGATTAACCTCAGTCACACGGCTATACTTCGACAAATCTTCAGATATCGGAACTGAATTAAAAGTATTGACGGTATTTTCTGATAAAA
>NZ_JBHIMP010000257.1:0-508 GCF_042194175.1 Bartonella sp. MR168JLCBS
TCCTGGTGGTGATTGGTTTCGAATTCAAGAAGTGATCCGGAAGACTGGTATTATTGTTGAAGCTATTTGGATAACACACGGTCATTTTGATCATGTGGGCGCAGCAATGCAAGCTAAAGAGGCACTTAATGTTAAAATTATTGGTTCACATCGCGATGATAAACCTGTCATGGCTTCTGTCAGCGAAAGCGCAAAAAACTACGGCATTACTGACGCATGCACTTGTATTCCTGACCAATGGTTAGAAGACGGCGATAGCGTTCATTTTGTTGGACATGTGTTTCATGTTCTTCACACGCCAGGACATTCGCCTGGCCATGTCATTTATTTTAATGAAAAAGAACGATTCGCCTTATTAGGGGATGTGCTTTTTCGTGGTTCTATTGGACGTACAGATTTTCCATTCTGTTCTCATAAAGAATTAATGAAATCCCTTCGAGAAAAAATTTTGCCTTTAGGTGATGACGTTCTTTTCATCTGTGGCCATGGTCCAAAAAGCCAACTAGGC
>NZ_JBHIMP010000257.1:606-836 GCF_042194175.1 Bartonella sp. MR168JLCBS
ATTCACCAGAACGTAACAGAAATTAACTTAATGGCGCATAACAAATGTGCTCCAAACCATCATAGCCGCGAAAAGTACCTGTTTTAGGGTTGAAGGAACGGTATTTTTTCTTGCAATATTGAAGCCAATCATCTGCCCATGGTTGTTGGAGTGGCTTATATCTTGCCGTGGATTGAACTTCATAAATTATTTGACTTTGTGGGACCTGTTGATAAACAACTTGCGGAACT
>NZ_JBHIMP010000258.1:0-833 GCF_042194175.1 Bartonella sp. MR168JLCBS
TTTTTCTCTTTTAACAGAAAAAATTGAACAACCTCAAATTGAATGTGCCATAACACGTACAAATACACAAACACATCAGATTATCCGTGAAAATATTCACCGCTCTGCTTTATATTCTGGAATGATTGAGGGATTAGGACCACGTTATTGCCCTTCAGTCGAAGATAAAATTGTTAAATTTGGAGAACGTGATGGGCATCAGATTTTTCTGGAACCAGAAGGGTTAAATGATGATACTATTTATCCAAATGGTCTTTCTACCTCTCTTCCTGAGGATGTACAAGTTGCTTTATTAAGAACAATTGAAGGGTTAGAAAGTGTTAAAATTTTACAACCTGGTTATGCTATTGAATATGATTTTGTTAATCCACAACAATTGACAAAAACTTTAGAGTTACGCTCTTTACCAGGATTGTTTTTAGCAGGCCAAATTAATGGTACAACAGGATATGAAGAAGCTGCAGCACAGGGTCTTCTAGCTGGGTTAAATGCTGCACGTAAAGTGGGGGGATTAAACGAGATCATTATAAGTCGTTCTACAGCTTATATTGGCGTGATGGTCGATGATTTGGTTTCACGTGGAGTTAGTGAACCTTATAGAATGTTTACATCACGTGCTGAATTTCGTTTGTCTTTGAGATCTGATAATGCTGATGCTCGTTTAACACCTTTGGCACAGCAATGGGGTATTGTGAGTCAAAAACGTTGGGACTTTTATCAACAAAAACAGCAACGTCTTGATCAAGCACGATCAATATGTCAAAAACTTTTTCTAACGCCTAATCAGGCATCTTCTCATGGATTGCAAGTGAATCACGATGGGATTCGACGTT
>NZ_JBHIMP010000028.1:0-5741 GCF_042194175.1 Bartonella sp. MR168JLCBS
ATTAAACCGTCTTCTCCAATGAGACCATCGGGGCTAGCCCCCGCCATTTCTATTGTGGGGTGTTGGATAAAGCCGCATTTTGTTATATCGGCATCATAAATGAAGCCATATTCTCTCAAGGCATCATCTTCATGTTCGATACCCCAACGCATATCTTCAGTTTCATAATAGGGGATGTATGAACAAGAAAGATGCTTACATTTCACAAGTGAAAGTACGTCAAGATCCTGTTAATCAATTGGTAATTGAAATGCGTGCTAAACGCTTTGGTTTGACGATTGAAGAGGCTAAAAATCCGCTTGCTGGTACTTATGTTGGGCGGCTGTGTTTGCAAGGCGAAATCAATCAAGACCAATATGATGCTGCGCAAAAATATCTTGAAGTGAAAAATGACTATTTGTGTGCAAAAGGTTTACCAAGCGCTGTTTATGATGAAATACCATCATCTTCTGATGACAAAGCAAGAGAAAAATGGGTCGAATTTGCAACAGGACAGTTTTCTAATATGCAAGAGGCGATAAAAGAAACACAACATCTCTATAGACAGTATAATCTTTATGCAGCAATACAATATATTGTTATCGAAGACCAAACATTACCACATCTTGTGAATTCATTGCGGGTCGCTCTTAACGCGCTTCATAAATATTTTGACAGAAAAACTAAATGGTAAATGTTTTATTGTTCTTTTTCCATAAAAGCATGAAAAGCTCTTGAAGAATATGCATTAGAATGTTATATTTTTATATAATATTAAAGGGAGTGTTTTATGCACACAACAAAATTACGTAAAGTTGGAGGGTCTGTTATGCTCTCTATACCGCCCGCATTGCTTGATGTTCTTCATCTTTCTGAAAACACGCAAGTGGGTTTGGCTATTGACAATGGACAATTGGTTGTAAAACCACAGGCATTCCCTAGCTATACTCTTGAAGAATTGTTAGCGCAATGTAATCCTTCAGATGATTTTGCGGATGGTGATATGGAGTGGTTTGATGCCAAACCTGTTGGCAGAGAGCTCTTGTAATGAAGCGGGGCGAAATTTGGTTTGTATCGCTTGACCCAACTTCTGGTTATGAGCAAAAAGGAACGCGTCCTGTACTGGTTGTGTCACCGGAGGCGTTTAATCGTGTCACAAAAACACCAATTGTCTTACCTATTACAAGTGGAGGAAATTTTGCGAGAACCGCAGGGTTTGCTGTTTCATTAGCAGGAACAGGATTACATACCACAGGTGTGATACGTTGTGATCAACCACGAGCTCTCGATATAGCAGCGCGTCAGGGAAGGAAAATGGAAACAGTTCCCCCCATGATTATGAATGAAGTGCTTGCCAAGCTATCAACATTTCTAACATAGTTTTTTTATGCATCTTTAAGAACGATGCTAAAGTAAGCAATGTGACGTGAAACGTTTCTCTGTATAACGCCTTGTAAAAGACTAAGGAAAATAATTCATTCTATTGTACGCAGAAGTGCCTCTTTTTGTTTCTAAAAATAAGAAAGATATGAAGTATCTGTTTTGTTTTATGATTTTTAGTATTTTTATTCTTCACTTATAGCTATTACAATCAACATCTTGAAATTTATCATAACCATAGTAATCTTTATGTTGCTGTTTTAACATTTTACATAGATTGTATCGATTAATATCAAATTTTTCGAGCACTTCGTTTGGAAGATCATATAAATTTCGAGGACCAACATCAAACATATCAACTGCATCAGCTAGGTTATTTGGAATGCGGTTCTCATCTGCATCTGATTTTTGTCCGCAGTTGGTAAGAAAAAGCACACTGATTACTATGATTAATAAGTAACTTATTTTTTTTGCTGATAAATAATTCATTATTTCTTTTATGGCTGGAGTTTAAGTATATATTAAAGATTAAGAGTTTTCTTAATAAGGTGATCCATCTTATCAATTTCATTGCTTAGTGCATCAATCATGTTATTTACTTTTTCAATATTCTGATGAAGTTCAAAAAATTGTGCCTCATAATTCAACACATCAGATGTGTGCTTAGACTTAGATGCTTTTGCCATGGCTTGAAGCACTATGTGCCGCTTTTGAACAAGGCTAAAAATGGATTGTATTGTCTCATGTCTTGCTTTGATTGCTTTATTTCGTGTATGAATTATAGTGTACAATCCATAATTCTTTTGTTGATCCTGTCTTGGACTCATATTGAGTAGTTTTATAGTCAGGGCATCCTGTTCTTGAGCTATTGTTTTCCACTCATTGAGGGTAATTTCTAGAAACTTCTGTGTGTCATTCCATCCCCTTTCCGCATTTTCTTTTGCATCTTTTTCTAGGTTCAGTTTTTCAATTATTTTAGAACAAAATAATTCATTTATACTGGCATAACCATGTGCCGTTAGCAAAAGATATGCCATAAAAAACGCAATCGTTAATATGTTCTTTTTGAATACAAATATTTTTGTAAATGTCTTTTTAATTCTGCATAAATCTGCTTTTTTGAAAAATAACATTAATTTCCCCCACTTTTTGCTAGTCAATAATTTAGTGCTTCCATATAATTGATTCGTTGAGATGATACAATTGTGAGTGGTTGGTTGTTAAAGACACTAGATTTAGGTGAAAAAATAAAAAATACACAATATAGTGATTTTTTTGTTGACAGGATATGAAAAATAGTGTTTTATGACATTGCTGTACTAGTCGAATTGCGTCTAGAATTACGGTAAAGGTATAACCTTTCTTATAAGTTTATATGATTGTTCAGAGCCCTGCTTTTGCGGGGTTTTTTTATTGTCTTGTTTACAAAAAGAAACACACATGAAAACCACTGAAAAACTTGCAAAAAGAACGCCCCCAAAGGCAGGTCAAGGGCGGGTAAAAGGCGTGCCAAATAAAACGACACGTATTTTGAAAGAAGCAGTGCTAAAGGCAGCAGAGCGCGCTGGTAAGAAATATGGTGATGATGGTTTGATTTCTTATTTGGAAAAGCAGGCTATAGAATGTCCAGCGGCTTATTTAGCGTTGCTTGGTAAGGTGTTGCCTTTACAGGTAACAGGTGAAGATGGGGGAGCCATTAAGGTGATAACGCGTGTAGAAATCGCGCCTTTGGTCAATGACGACACGACAGATTAATATTGTACCAAAGCTTATACCGATTTTTACAGGTACGGCTTTGGTGCGTGCGGCTTGGGGAGGGAGAGGGTCTGGAAAGACAAGATCATTTGCCTTGATGGCTGCTTTAAAAGGCTATCAATTTGGTAGGGAAGGGATATCAGGCACTATCCTTTGTGCACGGCAGTTTCAAAATTCGCTTGCAGAGAGTTCTTTGGAGGAGATTAAACGTGCCATTGAAGCGCATGACTTTTTAAAGGACTATTACAAGGTTGGGGAGTCGTCGATTAAGTCGATAGATGGTCGTATAGCCTTTCAGTTTTCTGGTCTTGACCGCAATATTGCAAGTATCAAATCTATGGGGCGTATTTTGCTTTGTTGGGTTGATGAGGCGGAGCCGGTGACAGAGACGGCTTGGCAAACGCTTATACCGACTTTGCGAGAAGAAGGAGAGGGATGGCGCGCAGAGTTATGGGTGACATGGAATCCATTGCGAGAGAATGCCCCCGTTGAGAAGCGGTTTCGCTTTTCAGACAATGAGGCAATCAAGCGTGTGGAGATCAACTGGTCAGACAATCCGAAGTTTCCGAAGATCTTGAATGAAGCGCGATTGGATGATCTGAGAAACCGTCCAGAGACCTATAAGCATATCTGGGAAGGGGATTATCTGAAAGCGGTTCAAGGCGCTTATTATCAAAAGGAAATGTTGGCAGCCGAGCAGGAGGGGCGGATAGGGCGTGTTGCTCGTGATCCTTTAATGCAGATACGCGCCTTTTGGGATATTGGGGGCACGGGTGCTAAGGCAGATGCCACAGCGATATGGATAGCACAATTTGTTGGTAGAGAGATTAGAGTGCTTAATTATTACGAAGCACAGGGACAACCGTTATCAGAGCATATAGGCTGGTTGCGTCAAAATGGCTATGAGAAGGCATTGATGGTTCTTCCCCATGACGGTGCGACGAGAGATCGTGTGCACAATGTGAGTTTTGAGAGCGCTCTTAAACAGGCAGGCTTTCAAACAAAAGTTATCCCTAATCAGGGAGCAGGGGCTGTTAAAATACGTATAGAAACAGTCCGCCGTGTTTTGCCTTCTGTTTGGTTTAATGAGAAGACGACGGTAGCAGGACGCAAGGCACTGAACTGGTATCACGAGAAATGGGATGAGAAGCGTAATATTGGCTTGGGAGCAGAGCATGATTGGTCCAGTCATGGGGCAGATGCCTTTGGACTGATGTGCATTTCATACAAACCACCAAAAGAAATACAAAAGCGACCAGCTTATAGCGGCAGAACGGAATATGATAGTACCTCATGGATGGCAGAATGATGCATGATGATGAACATTTAGAGAAAGACAGCAACGTATCTGATCTCTCTCAAGAAGGTTTGTTTCGTAAGCTTGTGAGCTGGTACAAAGAAGATGTGGAGCATGTGAATAAATGGCGTGAACATGCACGGGAGGATTTTGGTTTTTACAATGGTGATCAATGGAATGAAGAAGATTTATCGGCGTTAAAAAAGCAACGCCGCCCCGTTATGACCTTTAATCGTATTGCCCCATTGGTCAATGCTGTTGTAGGTTCAGAGAGAAATAATAAGCGAGAAGTGCAATTCATCCCCCGTCAAATAGGCAAGGCATTGCCAAGTGAATTGCTTACCGGTGCGGCAGAATGGTTTCGGGACATGGCGCATGCAGAATACGCTGATAGTGACGCTTTCCAAGATGCGGTTATCTGCGGCATGGGGTGGACTGATACACGGCTTGATTATGAGAACAGCCTCGATGGTGAACCGGTAATTACGCGTTTAGACCCACTGAAAGTGGTCTGGGATAGTGCGGCAGTGCAACCGAATTTAACCGATGCGCAACGTTTGTGGTATGTGGACCGCAAGCCTTTGGAAGTAGCCAAGCAGATGTTTCCCAAATCTCATTGGACAGAGTTGAGTGCAGATTGGGCAAGGGATGGGAGCTCTCATGAAGGTGTTCACCATAATGATCTTGATTATTACAGTGATGAAGGGAGCATTGATGTTGAAAACGGTCGTCGGATGGTCACGCTTGTTGAATGCCGTTGGTTTGAAAGCGAGAGGTATTACAAGGCAGCTGATTTAGAAACGGGTGAACTTCGTGACTATAGCGAAGAGGAATTTAAGCAGCTCCAATGCATGATGCCTAATATTCAAGGGGCGGCTTTCAATAAAAAGGTTGTAAGACGTGCTTTTTTAGGGAGGAAATTGCTTGAATCCCCAGATCAACCATTGGTTCCAGCTGGTCAATTGGGTTGGGAGTGTATAACGGGATATTTTGACAAGATAGAACGTCAGTTTTACGGTGTTGTACGTCCGACGAAAGACCCGCAACGGTGGGCGAATAAATATTTCAGTCAAGTGATGTATATCCTTAATAGCCAATCCAAAGGGGGGCTTATTGTCGAGGAAGGGGCGTTTAAGGACATCAGGCAGGCTATGCAAGATTGGGCGCGGTCTGATGCGTTGCTAGTTGCTGAAGATGGCGCCCTTGCACAAGGAAAGATCCAACCCAAACCCGTAGCAGAATTTCCAACGGGGTTTTTCCAGCTGTTTAATGAAGCTAAGGAAGCAATTAATCAGGTGACTGGTTTATCCCCCGAATTCATTGGCACAAG
>NZ_JBHIMP010000259.1:0-832 GCF_042194175.1 Bartonella sp. MR168JLCBS
TGAATATAAATTATCATACCCCTTTTTCTATGCAACTCTTAAAGTACTCTGTTCTTTTGTATTACGCATCATGTCTTGACTTTAAGTTTCTTTTTAAAAATGATGGAAAAGTTACATGCTACATAGACGGAAAAAACGAGATTTTAAAGGCTCCCTCTACGAACCACGTAGCTTTTTTCTCCTTTTCCCATTCATTCTTACACATGTAACTTTATTCTTACAGCATAAATGATCTTCTTTCTCTCACACAAACCTTACCGGCAGAGAACCAAAAAATAGTCTTAACAAAAGAAAATGGTCATTGTGGCAATGAACATGTATTTAAATCAAGTCACGTTAAATTCATTCGAGGGAAAATACTTATCTACCAATGCATAGATAATCGCTGCTGTTTCAACATCTAGAATCCCATCATAATTTTCTTGACGAAAATGAAGCTGAAATGCCCGAATTAACTCATTGTACCCAATTTCGCTTCCTGCAGCTGAAGTATCATATCCGTAACATCTCAATTTGGTCACAATATCTGCTTTGCTTGGAAAACTTTCACAAAACTGCCTCTGATAATGCTCCTTTAATTCATCATCATACCATGCCCCTATGCCTGCTACATAAAGTTCTTTCCATGGAAAAGCTGCACCTGGATCACTCTTTCTTCCAATGGCAATATCACTATGACCCACAACATCGGTTGGCATAATATCAGGATACCGTTGAAGAACATTCAATGCAAGTTCTTTAACTGCATCAATTTGCGTGGGATTATAAGGAGGAAATGTAAATACCTCATTATTACAAGGCACTAAATTAACTGCGTGATAGGGAAGAGCTG
>NZ_JBHIMP010000260.1:0-831 GCF_042194175.1 Bartonella sp. MR168JLCBS
AGGAAGTTAAAACACGGCTTAAAAATCTTTCTATTGATGGAGAAAAGGCGGAGTGTTTTTGGAACGCGATAAGAAGCAATATTGACAAAGTAAATGATGCTGTTTTGTGGTGGAAAATGATTCATGATGACCAGAGCTTTGATCCAGTAGCACGTGAAGATCGTTCATTCGTGCGTCAGTCTCTCAATTTTTTTCCTGAAGGTCCATTAAATGATGAAAGTTGGAAAGTTTGGACGACGACATTAAAAGAAAAAACGGGTCGTAGAGGAAAAGCTTTGTTTATGCCATTACGTCAGGCACTTACCGGAATGGATCATGGACCTGAAATGGGGAAGCTTTTGCAGCTTTTAGGGCGTGAGAAAGTAATAGACAGATTGACTATACAAGGGGAGTAAGAGCAGCTATCAACCCCCAGAGTATTTTATTTTTTATGTCATCAAAGAAGCAAATTTTTATTTTAAGTGCGCATTTTTATGAGCATAAATGCTGGGATATCATCGCCAAATCCAGGAGGGATGTAACTCTTATTTTTTCGAGGATGATGTTGTTCAGGGGGATTTGCGTTATTATTAGTGGTTTTTATGTAACCAACTTTATCATCTTTCAAGGGCTTTTTAGTGTGAATAGCACGCCCTTTTTGAGCAATTTTCTTTGACAATTTTGGAGACTGTCTCTTTCCAAGGATATCATCTGTTTGATCATCGGTCGTTAATGTCGAGAGATCTCCATTGAGCCATTCAATTTTTTCATTGCTCATTTCTTCAATGGCACTGATATACTTTTGATCAGCTTTTGTGACGATCGTAAAAGCTTTTCCGCTCCGATTTGCAC
>NZ_JBHIMP010000261.1:0-334 GCF_042194175.1 Bartonella sp. MR168JLCBS
AAAAGCCTTTTGGACCTTCTACAGCAATTTTGCCTGTCAACATATCAGTAAGACGCGCATAAACATTACGATCAAGGATTGATTGTTCATCATCACGATCTTTAGCTAAACGTTCAATTTCCTCACGTTCAATGGCCATTGCACGTTCATCCTTTTCCACACCATGGCGGTTAAAAACACGAACTTCAACAACAGTCCCAAAAGCCCCAGGAGGCATTCGCATAGAAGTATCACGAACATCTGAAGCCTTTTCCCCAAAAATTGCACGCAGAAGTTTCTCTTCCGGTGTCATAGGACTCTCACCCTTTGGTGTAATTTTACCAACCAAAATATC
>NZ_JBHIMP010000261.1:348-831 GCF_042194175.1 Bartonella sp. MR168JLCBS
TAGATAATTCCAGCCTCATCAAGATTCCTTAAGGACTCTTCCGCAACATTTGGAATATCACGCGTAATTTCTTCAGGACCAAGCTTTGTATCACGTGCAGCAACCTCAAACTCCTCAATATGAATCGAAGTAAAGACATCATCGGCAACGATACGCTCGGAAAGCAAAATGGAATCTTCATAATTGTACCCATTCCAAGGCATAAATGCCACAAGAACATTCCGACCAAGAGCTAGATCACCAAGATCCGTAGACGGACCATCCGCAATGATATTTCCCTTCTCTACCCGATCACCAACATGCACGAGAGGACGCTGATTAATACAAGTGGATTGATTGGAACGTTGAAATTTCTGTAAACGGTAAATATCAACCCCAGACTTTGAAGGATCTAAATCTTCTGTCGCACGAATAACAATACGGGTTGCATCAACTTGATCAACAATACCACCACGCTTTGCACTAACAGCAGCCCCTGAATCG
>NZ_JBHIMP010000262.1:0-488 GCF_042194175.1 Bartonella sp. MR168JLCBS
TTTCCATATGCTTAGAGGAGTTATATCAACTCGCTACACAATACACGTTAATGAACCATGGTGTATTACATTTGCATTTATTAATGGCCATGCAACACGGATTAATCTGGAACAATACCATTAAGTTGTTTAAAAGGGGTTTTCCCCTATGATTATATGCACTTAACCGCTGCTCTTCTCATCCAGGAGAAATTTTAGCTGAAGCCTTAGAACATTTAGACATCAGTAAAACTGAAACAAGCCCCTCTTCTACAAATATCATGCCAACACTTGCATGGTATTCTTAAAAGACAACGCCCTGTTATAGAAACAACCGCAAGCGCGTATTTGCAAATTGTTGGGCAATGAATCACCCTTATGGCTAGGTATGCAAACAGCCTATAACGCTTGGTACGCTGACCATGAAATAGATGTCCGTGAAATTCCAGCATTACACGTTTCATAGTTTAAGTTCCAATACATCAGTCTTGTAGGAATGAAGTTGGTGA
>NZ_JBHIMP010000262.1:563-828 GCF_042194175.1 Bartonella sp. MR168JLCBS
CTGATTGCCTATTAAGCGCTTATGCTATTATCTCCACATCTTTATCCTCACAAAAGCTTTCACTGAACACTGTTTAATGTCTTCGTTAAGGTTCATCTATCAGAGACTCACAACTCAGAGCGTTTTTAGGAATCCTTCCCTCTATAAAGCCATGTTTTCACTTGCGCTTTGGTACTGTAATCCCGCATTCTCAGGCATATCATAGTATCAGAGCGTTTTTAGGAATCCTTCCCTCTATAAAGCCATGTTTTCACTTGCGCTTTGG
>NZ_JBHIMP010000263.1:0-827 GCF_042194175.1 Bartonella sp. MR168JLCBS
TAGCCACTGGTGTTACACGAAAGGGAAAGACTTCTAGTAAACAAGATATTATCCAAGCAACACGTGATTCTGTTCATGCCCTCATGATGATTCATGCTTTTCGAGCACGTGGGCATCTTCATGCACGGCTCGATCCTCTTCAATTGGCAGAAAAGCTGGAAGATTACAAAGAACTCTCTCCAGAAGCTTACGGTTTTACCTCTGCTGATTATGAGCGTTCCATTTTTATTGATAATGTTTTAGGGTTGGAATATGCAACTATTCCGCAGATGCTTGAAATTCTTAATCGCACTTATTGTTCAACAATTGGTGTGGAGTATATGCATATTTCTGATCCTGCTCAAAAAACATGGCTTCAAGAACGTATTGAAGGACCAGATAATCGAATTTCTTTCACACCGAAAGAAAAGAAAGCTATCCTTAACAAGCTGATTGAGGCGGAAGGGTTTGAACAGTTTTTAGATATAAAATATAAAGGAACAAAGCGGTTTGGCATTGATGGTGGTGAAGCACTGATTCCTGCTCTTGAACAAATTATTAAGTATGGGAGTACTTTGGGTGTGCAGGAAGTTGTTTTAGGAATGGCTCATCGTGGTCGTTTAAATGTCCTTTCACAAGTTCTCGCTAAGCCACATCAGGCTATTTTTCATGAATTCAAAGGAGGGTCTTATAAGCCTGATGATGTAGAGGGATCCGGTGATGTAAAATATCACTTAGGAACTTCAGCTGATCTTGAGTTTGATGGAAAAAAACTTCATTTATCGTTGTTAGCTAATCCATCTCACCTTGAGATTGTTAATCCGGTTGTTATTGGAAAAACACGTGCT
>NZ_JBHIMP010000264.1:0-826 GCF_042194175.1 Bartonella sp. MR168JLCBS
CAGACCATGTTGGAAGCACGTATTTAACATCAAGTTTGCGCGCAATTGGCCCATCAATACCATCAACGAGAAGTGCAAGTCCAAGCCAACAAAACATGGCAGTCCACTCTTTTTGAGAGGCGGATATAAGAGAAAGAAATGCTAAAAATGAACCCGAAGCTGTTAGTAAATGAACAGAAAAAGCCTTTGCTTGTGGCATCGTTACTTTTTTATGGCGCAAGAGATCAGCCTTAGTTTTGATTTGTTTTGTTAGCTTCCGTTTCAAGGTTTTCTTATCCTCGTTTCTAAAGTCTTCATCCATCTACCAAAAGCATAAAAAGGTTACTTTTTTATATCGCATTATTTATTACATAATATAATAGAAAAATTTTATACAATAAAAAGAAATTGTTCATTTAGATATGAAAAGGCTCAAGTAGTTATGACATTTGAAGAAAACGAGCATAAAGATATTGCTGTCATTGGTGCAGGTCCTGTTGGTATGTTAGCCGCGCTGAGCCTTGCACATAAGGGGTATTCTGTTTTTCTTATTGGCCCACCTGCTCCTGCAGATGAATTACGGACAAGCGCTCTTATGATTCCAGCAATTCGGATGCTTCAAAAACTCAATATTTGGAATATTGTCAAACACCATGCTGCAGCTTTATCTTCCATTAGAATCATAGATATAACCTCTAGGATTGTGCGTGCTCCTACAGTGAACTTTTCTGCCGCTGAAATTGGTGAAGAGGCTTTTGGTTATAACATACCTAATGTAGCATTAAACAATGCTTTAGCTAATTTTATTACGCATACGCCCAATATAAAAAGATTTTTTTCTTCAGCA
>NZ_JBHIMP010000265.1:0-825 GCF_042194175.1 Bartonella sp. MR168JLCBS
CTGAAAATATGCGAAACGCTCATGCTTCCCAGTTAACCATTCAGCATATAATTTTCCCATAAAAGGAGCAAGCATAACTCCATGCCCCGAATAACCGCCACAGTAAGTTATACCCGGTAGAAGTTGGCGAACATAAGGCATGCGTTCAACTGTGATAGCAACCGTTGCACCCCAACGATGCGTTAGATTGATAAATTGAAGATGAGGATAAATTTCAGCAATCTGCTGTCGTATACGTTCCTCTAAATTTACAGGATAGCAATTATCATAACTTTCTACTCCGCCAAATAATAAGCGATTATCAACGCTCTTGCGAAAATAGCGAACCATAAAACGAGAATCATCTACTGATTCTCCACCCTGAAGAATTGGGCTCTCTTTTGATAATGGTTCAGTTGCTCCAATATAAGAGCGGATAGAAACAATATTTCTCTCAACAAAATCCTGAAGTCCAAGTTTATACGCATTGGTCGCCAATAAAACATGCTCGGCCGTTATTTTGCCTCGTTTTGTTATTACCATACAACGGCTACCCTTGCGATCTACCGTGGTTACTTGTGTCTTCTCATACAGTTTAGCACCAGCATTTTTGGCTTTTTTTGCCAACCAAACAATCAGCTTCAAAGGATTTATATGGCCCGTGTTGACATCATAAATACCGCCATAATAAAAAGACGAGCCAAGCCGTTTAGCTGTTTCATCCCTCCCCATAAAAGTGAGACCATAATAACCATAACGCTGCATCGTCTCAACATGCCGTTGATAAGAGATTACCTCACGCCTTTTATGGGTCACGGAAAGTTGTCCTTCCATAAAATCGCATTG
>NZ_JBHIMP010000266.1:0-824 GCF_042194175.1 Bartonella sp. MR168JLCBS
CCAATCGCTTTTGCAATTGGTGCTGCATTTCAAGTTATAGCATCTTTCCTAAACTCTCTATTCGTTGGGCATTTTGGGATGCGACGTATCGCCCACAGTATGCTTTTGTTATTTTGTATTGTTTCATGTATTTTTTTTGTTAGCTCAATCTTAACAGGCGGTATTATCTCTTTCCCTTTTTATATGTTGTTATACTGTATACTGATGTTTACCTGGGGTGGTATTATGGCTAATTTTAATACACTTGCTCTCGAATCTGTCGGGAAATTTGCCGGAACAGCCTCTTCTGTATCTGGTTTTCTTCAAACATCCATAGGTACAGGCCTTAGCTTTCTCATTGCACAACAATTTAATGAAACAACCATTCCCAATTCGGCAGGTTTTTTCTTTCTTAGCCTCACTGCTATATTCCTCGTCTTATGGGCTGAACGTGGACATTTTTTTGACAACATAATACTGAATAAGCGTCACTGTAAAAAAGGTTAATATCCTTTAAAAGCACTACAGAAAGACCAAACTAGATAGCATTCTTTTTCTCGCTTGTCTAAAGCTAGATTTTTTACACCTAACTCTCTAAGTCTGGGGATTATTTAAACATAAATCAAGCATCCCAGAAAGAAAAACCTTCTTTATCGAATCACCAGAAGGTACAACTAAAATGTTTATAACTTTATTGAAGAAGCCTTCGATAAAGTGGCGTTCTTCATAAAGGTATTCACCATCATTATGTTGATATTCCTGTTTGAGCTACAACAAAGAAAGACAGAAATATTGTTTTGCTTCCTTCCCTCTTCAACAAGCTGAAATACTTAAATCATATCATT
>NZ_JBHIMP010000029.1:0-5718 GCF_042194175.1 Bartonella sp. MR168JLCBS
TGCTTTAAAACTTCTACCTCTAAAGCAAACACATAAAAAGCTGCACACATGATGCAGCTTTTTTTGCAAAATTTCCTTGATTTTTCATGCTTTTCAACACAATCAAAATTTTCGACATCCACATAAAGCTTTTATAATCATGAGAAACAAGCTTCAAAATAAAAGATTTTTTTCAACAATTCTATTTTTTTATGTTTTTTCTTTAAGAAATTTCTTAAATGAAGTGTTGACTTCATCGATTATATATATATGCGTTACAGCGCAACAAATATGCGACTATTGCTCTATTTTTGCCATTTAAGCAAAACAAATTTCGCAGAAAAATACTCCTCTACAATCAACAACTTTTCCTAATATGGAAAGCATATCAATCTTACATCTCATGTAAGAGAGAGCATTATGCGGTTAATATTTCATCCACGTACAATATGAGAGAATAAGGTGAAATTTCTCTGATACAAAGGGAATACCAACCTACCAAATTATCTATTCTCAACAAAGTAACACTCCCACCGCTTCAATACCAATATATTAGTTTGAATATACGAACACAATTTACATTCTAGATTAAATGTATCAAATAAATAATGAACACAAAATCTATGGATAAACAACGGGTTAACTTTACACGCTTAAAACAAAGGACAAAACTCTATAATCATGCGTTATTAAAATTTTTTTTGTCAATATTTTTATACAGACATCAAAAATCGTACCATTGCTTTCAATACAAGAAATCTACATAAACAATTTCATCTTGATAAACACAACATGCTATATAGGCTGGATTCCATCGATGCTTATGAACAAACGCTTATAAAGCAGATTGAAGTCGCCTCTATTGAAGTAAAAGATGGACAAAACAAACTGTATTTTGTTGTGGAAAGCAAAGGAAGTATTTTCGAAGACATCTTGCGCGATCTGGAAAAAGCAAAAATCCATTGCGGTCGTGAATATTTCAAAGCTTTGGGAGGAAATACCCAATATATTGTTTCTGATAATTATCAAACTTTTATCGATCAAGCACTTCAAGAAGATACCATAACAACTTGAAAAAATATTTGGGCTATGGAAACAGCCCTCCCCTGTTGTTTATAAAATGCAATTTTTTCCTACTCTATAATTTACAAGCTCTTCCTTATAACCGATTTTAATTTTTATTAAACGATTAAGAGATTGTCGAACATTTTCCAGAAAGAGCTGCACATTTAAGAAAAGAAAATTATAAACTATTGAGAATACATTTGGCACCCAAACAATATCGCTGTATTTTTACTGTTTTGCCTCGCACTCTCCTTATCGCATAAAGAAAAGAGCTCCGATTTATGATATGCTTTGTTTGAACGCCTTCTCAATAACATTTGCAATGGCTTATAAGATCATAGAGCAGTTTACTACTTTTCGAGAAACCAACACACTGAGACCTTGACCACAACCTTCGTTATTTTTATGAAAGAACACGAAACCAACAAGCTCCTTAAACTCTAAAATTTGGCCATCTCCAGTAACATGCGGTGTTTATCAACATCATACTTGCTTTGTGCTCTTGGACACCTCTCAAAACCTCTTGAAATATGGGATTCTCTGTTGGTATCTTTGCAAATATCCACGAAATTAAGCACGCATTTCAATGCGGAATAGTCCCATAAACGCGCTAACAGACACCCCTACAGCACCAGCATAGAATATGGCATCCTAGGGCAAGCCCCCCACAAATGCTGACCATCTTCTGCCACGCATCGCGATGTGGAAAATAGCACTGTGCTGCAAACTTGGTGATGTTATTCACCTCATTTAAACCTCCTTGAATCACTATGCTTGCATAACCGCAACAGGTTCAAATGAAGATGAAGCGACAAAAACATCTGGTAAAGCAGCATCTTCTCTCTATTTCATTGTGAACTGTCATAACAAATCTACCCCTCTTTAATAAAAAAGCCTTCTCTCATTGAGGGGAAAATTTTTAAAAATATTGAAAATCATGATGCACGATGACAGACAGCAAACCATCTCTAAAAAGGCTGTTTTTTTACTTTTACAGTGTGCTCTGAGATTTGCTTAAAATTTCCCCGCCTTTAAACTTTTGTTTTTCTAGATTTTCTTATAAGTTTTACAATCAAGAGTAGTTGTTTTAAACACTTTTACGCACATTTTATTGCCTAAAGTCCCTTTTAGACGAATGACTGTCTATATTTCCATCACGACCAAATACGCGAGATTAACAGCGGATATAATGAAAACAGCCTTTTTATAGAAAACCGTAAGCTTAAAGAGATAAACGAAATTGGTAAACCGATCCCCTACCCACTTGTTCTCTTTACCGGTTATGCGAACAAAGAGCCCCATCTGCTCTTTCTGACAAGCAAAAAACATACGCAACATTTGGTAACATACCATTGTTGAAATTCTTGTCACAAAGCCTTCCTTTCAGGGATTATGCGCATTGCCTGCTTCCTTCTCTCCAATAAACAATCTACCAATAAAGAATGTTATTGCAGTTACAATAATACAAAATTATACTTCTATTCTCATTCTATATTTTTTGAATTATCACACATTATCCATCCCCCTCACTGCTATAACAATGAAAGGAGAAAAAATTAAAACACAATATAGTATTTCTCTTTCACAAATCTTATATAAGCCACAAAATTGTTGCGCGACCTTCTATGCAAGGTCAGGCAATAAAATCATATTCTAAAAACCACTCCACACACCACTTTTTGATATTATAAAGATACAAAATGCAATTATCATCCCCACAAAAAATATTTCAGAAAAACACTATTCCTCCTGCAACAATTGGACTACTTCCTCCAATGTTTGCGCACCATTATACGCATAACGAGTTAGATGACTTGTTTATTGCATCATTTGCTCCTCCTGAGGTTCCAGAAGGTACAAAAATCCAAAAAGTTAAAGCGTGGCTACGTGCAATCAATTCTCAATGCGAAGAACCACTTGAAGTCCTTGGTAACTTGCTTGGGGATTTTTTGGAAAAAGAATATTATGACCCAGACCCAAGCGGATTCAATCCACCATTATATGAAAAAATTTTACAGTTACAAAAAGATAAATGTACAGTTTTAGAAAAGTTAAAGGAGTATGACTTGGAATATCAGCGTGGAGGGCATATTATCAAGAATGAGCTGACCTCCACACAAGAATTGCAAAAAGCAGGTCTCCTCTCTACAGAAGAGCTACAAAAACGTATTGCAGAGAAAGGCCTTTCAGCAGTAGAAATCGAAGTAAAAAGAGCATTAGAAAATATAAAAAAAGATCCAAGGGAGGCAGTTCTATTTGCAGCAAATCTATTGGAAGCCTCTTGCAAAGCTTATCTCGACCACCATTCTATCCCATATGCAGAAAACGCCCGTAATAATCTACCCGCTTTATGGGAAGAAGTCGTTAAGAGAGCTAAGATCCATCCCGAAGATTTGAAGCAAGAAAACTTAAAAAATCAAGATCTAGATGAAAATGACTTAAAAATGATCGCATCCGGTCTGTATAAAATTGTAGAAGGTACTATAAAGTTAAGAAACAAGAAAGGTGCAGCGCACGGCCGCTCAAAAAAGGATTTTGAACTAATCAATCTCAAACCTCGCCATGCGCGTTTAACTTTTAATGCCGCCCATTCTCTCTCAATTTATATCTTAGAGCTCATGGATCAGCCATAATAAAAAAGAGCACTATTCTTACATGCCATAACCATTTTCTCTTTACAGGCTTTTTGCTACCAACATAATGCTTTACCCTTTACAAAACACTCTTTGCAAATAATCGGGGTATCGTTACGATCATAGGCATTTTAGGTTTTGTCTTTTAAGACAAAAGGCTAGCAAAGCCTCCACTCCATGCATGTTTGTCTTTTTTATCGCAAAACAACATCATTTTCATCAAAAGCCTATCATAACATTTTATATTTCGAGCTAAGAACAAGAGCAAATTTTCTTAAAATCATTTCTTATCTTTAAGACTTAAGAGCGCTTCCCATCCCCCCCGACATAACCTTCTCTATAGCTTATAAAACCCAATATTCCTATAGCGGGATAAAATTTAGTGATCACGCACTCTATAACTTCCCCTTCCCCACTGCCAGCTTCCATTCAAACATTAGTACCCATGGCTGCAAAAGCAAAAAGCCAGCCCTTCTTTTTCTCACGCCAGAATGTTGATTTTTCTTAAAGATTTCCGCCCCTTTAAAAAGATTGTGTGCCATGATGAAGAGTTTGGCTTGCGTTTTTCATTGGAAGCAAGTTTTGTAGCTTTTTTATGATATTAAGATAGAGGTAAGCTGGAAGCGTTTTTTTCACCTTCTCGCCATTTTTATCTATGGATAGAGATGTTCCGTTTTTTCTCAAGCCAAATTGCAGATATAAGACAGTTTTTTTCTGAAAGACGAGGATATCTGAAAATTTTGGAGAGGACTTTGATTATTTTTGGTTATGTTTGTAGGATTTTTTGGGGCTTCTGGAATAAGATCGTAAACGATTAGTTTCAGGGAAGAATTGGGAAGTTTGCATTTTAGAGAGGCAAAGCTCAGTTTTCAAATTTCAAACTCCAACAACATGTTTTTTAGCTTATTTTTAAGCATCTAGAATAAAGGTTTATTTTGAAATCGCTCTAGTGATGGACGCAATGATAGCAATAAGATTTTGTCTAAAGCAGTTAGCTTTTTTGTCTTCAATTTTTTTAAAGGGTTGGATTGTGCGTTTTTGTCTCACACCATTTGCCACCCATGGGTTTTCTCCCTCCTGACATTGAGCAAAACTGATTGTCCAATCAGGATAAAGTCGCCAGCTACCTAGCCCTCTCGTTGGTCATCTCACAAATGTGTTGCGCATCCCGCTTGGAGCGTTGATAACACTACCTCATCACTTATATGCCCATGAGTTTATAAGCGTTTTGACAAATCAATGGTTCATCGCTCCCATTTACTCTAGAGCACAGGATGCGTGCGTTGTGCAAAATAAGCGTGGTAGGACTACTATAGCTCTTTTTTGGAAGGATTGGTTTTAAGTGTAGGGTGATAGAAATCTCTTACTATTTTTATACACTTTACGAAGAGCTTGATGGGATATTTTTAAAGTCTCGAGACTGAGGTAATGCACAAATAGTTTCAGAGAAGGATTGAGAAGTAGGGTTTTAAGATAGAAAGGTGAGTTCAACTTTTTAGTTGCATGTCTATATGGGCCATTGCATTTTTTAGAGAGGGAATATTTTCAAGCCACCCCATTCCCTCACTGTAGCTTTATGGGTGTTTAGACTCTCGTACGTTTTATCCTTCTTCCATGGTGCTTCCATTATGATCCATCTAGAATGAAAGTTTATTTTGAAAGTTCTCTCGTGAGAGACAAGATGGTAGCAATAAGACCTTTCCTCATATAGCAACCTGCTTGGCAAGGATGCACCTTGGATGTGATATAGACGGACAAATATAGTATGGGTGATGGTGCCTTTTTTTCTCAAGTTAATTTGAGAGGCATCGGAGAATTTTTGAGACCAATCTAGGTTGAGCACTATTTTTTGCACTCTTTTTAGAGAGGGAAGATTTTCAAGTCCCCCCTTCCGTCATAGTTTTATGGGTGTTTAGGCAGTTTGTACGTTTTATCATGAGCGCAATGTCATGTTCAGATGACACGTGATTTTTATGGAAGTCATTAGTTTTGGCACTTTGGTTGCGGGGGCAGGATTTGAACCTGCGGCCTTCAGGTTATG
>NZ_JBHIMP010000267.1:0-822 GCF_042194175.1 Bartonella sp. MR168JLCBS
TAGCAGTTTGGGTTGGACCATTAAACCACTGTGTTAATGCTGGATTGTTATACTGACCAGCAGCCTTTTCTAACCCGGCGATAGCATTTTTTGTCGCATCGCTGAGCCCCGCTACCCGCTCACCCTCATAAACATTTCCGCCAATTCCTTTATTATAAAGGTCGAGGGCGTCAGCACTCACTTTTTTAAGGATTTCTTCAGCCCAAGCGGGTGGTGCATTTGTTTGTGTTGTTGTTTGGACTTGAGGTGTTGTTTTTTTCCTCATGTGACAAGAACCTTTCTATAATGAATAAGATTACGACAATATCCGTGATGGGCGAGCATTTTAGACCATCCAGACCTTCCAAACATATGGACTTCTTCGGCATTGATTGTTCTCGCCCATTCTTCGACTTTTTCGATCGATTTGACCAATTTCAGTCCTCCCTCTCCAGCGAGATCTGAAAGAAAAACACGTTTTTTTCCTGTATGCGTTTTTTCAACTTTGGTAATGGCAAAAGCGCTAAATTGGGTTTTGTTTTTTAAGATCAGCCACAATTGTGCCCTGCCAGTGGCCAGTTCTTGAGCGATTGTTTTTAGGCAAACATCATCAGGAAAGCGCTTAGCATATTTTTTTAATGCAGCATTTATAGGATCTTTGAATTGTGCAATTTTTTTCCATGACCATTGATCTGTCAGATAAGCAGAATAAAGATTTTGATTTTCGTGTTTGCATTTCATCATTTTCGCTCTTTCAGCTTTTTGGTAGCGCCTTCTCTAACGACTATAAAGCCAGCAGAGGCATTGTTTTCTTACGCGCTGTGCTTAACAGCTTTCTTTTTT
>NZ_JBHIMP010000268.1:0-821 GCF_042194175.1 Bartonella sp. MR168JLCBS
CAAATTGCAGAGGGGCGGGTGCGGGTCGTTGCAGGGGCACGTTCGGCGCTTTTTCTTCCCTTTCATGAGCTTGGCTTGATTGTTGTCGATGAAGAACATGATGGCGCTTATAAACAAGAAGAGCGCATTTTTTATCATGCGCGTGATATGGCGGTGGCACGAGGCTCTTTCGAGCATTTTCCTGTTATTTTATCCTCAGCAACACCGTCAATTGAAAGTCAGGCTAATGTTTTAAGAGGACGTTATCAAAGGGTGCATTTGCCATCGCGTTTTAAAGAAGCAGCACTTCCACAATTGCGAGTGGTTGATATGCGCCAAGGGGGTGTGCAAAAGGGGCGTTTTATTTCCTCCGCTCTTGAACATGCTTTAACACAAACCCTCAAAAAAGGTGAACAAGCTCTCCTTTTTCTTAATCGCCGTGGTTATGCTCCTTTAACTTTATGCCGGGTTTGTGGACATCGTTTTCATTGTACAAATTGTTCGAGTTGGTTGGTTGAACATCGCGCGCAAGGGCAGCTTAAATGCCATCATTGTGGGTATCATCAGCCTTTTCCAGAAGTGTGTCCTGAATGTGGGACTTTAGATCATCTTGTGGCTTGTGGGCCTGGTGTAGAAAGAATTGCTGAAGAGACACAGATGCTTTTTCCCCAAGCGCGGTTGTTGATTCTGTCAACCGATTTAAAAGGTGGCATTCGTCAATTACGAAGTGAATTGGAAGCAATTGCAAAAGGCGATGTTGATATTATTATTGGAACGCAGTTGGTTGCTAAAGGACACCATTTCCCTGGGTTGTCTCTGGTCGGGGTGATTGATGCTGATCT
>NZ_JBHIMP010000269.1:0-820 GCF_042194175.1 Bartonella sp. MR168JLCBS
ATAACTAAAAATATGCGATGTTAAAAATTTAGGGAATTCTACCTTTTTATTTCCAATTTTCAATATCTGGATCAGTTGTTTTTAGAGGGACTCTTAGTTTTTGAAAAATATGAATATTCATGTTCTTAAGGAATTTCTGTTGAACAAGCGGCTTTTATTGTACTAGAAAAAAGTTGAGTTGAATAGAGCAGATAACTTCTTTGAATTGTATTTGATTATAAAAATTGTTTGCGTTGATTTGTGTATCACTTAGATGTTTTTCAGTGAAAATAAAAGATAAACAGTGAGAAAATGGCAGATGCCTTAAAAATTGGCATTCGAGGCCTCGGTACGGTTGGTATTTCAGTATTCGGATTTTACGTGAAAAAGCAAAAAGTTTGGCTTCCTACTGTGGAAGACTAATCAAAGTTGTTGCTGTTAGCACGCATGATAAAGATCGTAACCGTGGAATTGATTTGGGTGATGTCAAATGGTTTGATTCACCTGTAGAAATGGCAGTATCTGGTAAAATTGACGTTTTTGTTGAGTTAATTAGAGGTGAATTAGATGTTGTGCATGGAGCTGTTGAGAAAGCGCTTGAGGTGAGGAATCATGTTGTTACTGCCAATAAAGCTCTTCTGGCTAAACATGAGATGGAATTTGCTTTCATTCAGAAGAAAAACGCCTTTTCTTCATTTTAAAGCTGCCGTTGCGGGTGGAATTTCTGTTATAAAAGCGATGGAAGAATCACTTTCCAGTAATCATATGTCAGGAATTTATTGCATTCTAAATGGAACCTGCAACTATATATTAACACGCATATTTACTGAAGGTCTTTCAT
>NZ_JBHIMP010000270.1:0-819 GCF_042194175.1 Bartonella sp. MR168JLCBS
CATCAAGGCATTATCTTGGAAACTGAATCCCTCAAGCCATGCCAATTGTCTGAACTAACGAATACCGATCTTGTCATTGTCATGGATCACATTACCGATCCACATAATGTCGGTGCTATTATGCGTTCTGCAATTGCATTTAAAGCTGGAGCACTTATTACCACTTGTCGCCACTCTCCCCAAGAAAGTGGCGTTCTTGCTAAAGCCGCGTCGGGAGCTTTGGAGATAATTAATTATATCACCGTACGAAACCTTGCCGAAACACTTCAAGAACTTCATAAAGCAGGTTTTATCAGCCTTGGCCTCGATTCAGAAGGCGACCATTCCCTAGAAACAGCATTAACAGGAAGAAAAATCGCTCTTGTTCTAGGAGCAGAAGGTAAAGGCTTACGCAAAAAAACACGTGAAACCGTTTGCGCCTTAACACGTCTTGATATGCCCGGAAATATTAAATCATTAAATGTTTCAAACGCAGCAACAATAGCGCTCTACGTGGCTCATAAATATCTTAGAACGTAATTTTTGCTTTACTGCGCGAAATATCAAAAAAACCAACTAACAAAAAGCCTGAAAAAAGCCCACCAATATGAGCCTCCCATGCAATTGAAATATCCCCCCTTTCAAACAGAGAGGACGAAATACCTATAATAAAATTAACAATTAGCCATACACCAATATAAACAAGCACCGTCCTTGAACAAAGCGCTTTTTTAATCGACCACAAAGGGCCAAAAAATCTTTCATTCTGGGTACTGAAACCAAAATGAACAGGGGAAAAACCGTAACGTGCAACAGCACCCATCATTCCAGAAATTGCAC
>NZ_JBHIMP010000271.1:0-817 GCF_042194175.1 Bartonella sp. MR168JLCBS
CATGCCATCTTTTATGAGGGCTTCGATGATATCACTTCGATCAAATTTTGTCGTGAGATCTTCTACACGATCAGACAGGCGCTCACCAAGATTTTTTAAAGTGGTGCGATAGTGAGAAGGATCATTTTTGAAAGCTGTGATCGCAGAACCAATATCGTTGAGTGCTGCTTGATAGGTTTGTTTCAAGCGATCAGGGTTGAGAGCAGGAATGTCACTTTTATTGAGAAGGGTGCGCAATTCACTACCAAGTTGGTCAAAATTGATGCCATTGTCACTGTTTTTTGCAAAAAACTTTTCAAGACTTTCGCTGTTTAATTTTGCAAGTATGGGGGAAATATTGGTTTTTAGGCTGTCTACGGTTTGTTGGACCATGGAGCTGTTTTCTAGAGCAGTTTTAGCTCCTATCTTTGCTGTACTAGAAACCACGTGGATGGCTTGGAGGGTCATTAGCAATGTTATGAGAGCCCAAGTGAGAAAGCCATGAAGCGTCCCTGATGATTCAGCAAAACGTCCAGCTACAAAGCCTCCCAAGGCTAGGCTAATCAGTGTAACGATAATAGAACCCACGCTAAAGGAGAGGAAAGAGCCTTCAAATGGGGTTGAAGAGGTGAAATCCATTTGGCTTAAGCCTAAAGCTGCTACCAGAAAAGAGAGGCAGATTGAGGTGGCAAGGGCTGTCACCAATCCCGCAAAGATTGCGGACCATGAAATGGGTGTGTGAAAGAATGGATACTTTTCTTCTAGAGATGTTTCTCCTAGAAAATTCGTATCGAATGGTGTGTCTTCAGGAATGCGAGTTTCCATGTTTTATCTCCTT
>NZ_JBHIMP010000272.1:0-279 GCF_042194175.1 Bartonella sp. MR168JLCBS
ACTGAGCACTATTATCCGTAATGTTTCTAATGCCTTCATTATTTTTTTTGTTGTCCTGACAATTTCTTCTCTTCTCAATGTCATTAATACCCTTTACGAACAAAGGTCAACAGCGCGGTTGAAGCCAATAAAAGGTTATATTCAAATCGCTAAAATTACGCTTTTTACTGTCGCTGCAATTCTCATGGTAGCCGCATTAATTGACCGCTCACCTCTTATTGTCTTTTCCGGTCTTGGTGCAATGGCAGCTGTCCTTATGTTAATTTTTCAAGACACACT
>NZ_JBHIMP010000272.1:312-817 GCF_042194175.1 Bartonella sp. MR168JLCBS
ATTTCATCCTCTGATATGGTACGTGTCGGCGATTGGATTGAAATCCCCAATCTCGGTGCAGATGGCAATGTCACTGAAATTGCACTTCATACTGTAAAAGTTCAAAATTTTGATAAAACAATCACCACAGTGCCTATCCGTAAACTGGTGACCGATCCTTTTAAGAATTGGCGTGGAATGGAAGAAGCAGGTGGACGACGTATCAAACGCTCTCTCTTCATTGACCAATCAAGTATCCGTTTTCACACGAAAGAAGAACAAGAATATCTTTCCCGATTTAATTTGTTAGAAAATTATTTCACACAAAAAATACCAGAAATCAATGAATGGAATGCTAAATTAGATAAAAATCACGATATATTAGCCAATAACCGCCGTTTAACCAACATTGGAACTTTTCGTGCTTATGTTTTTGCTTATCTAAAAAATCACCTAAACATCGAACAAAACATGACTATGATGGCGCGACAATTACCTCCTACACCAAATGGTTTACCCTTGGAAA
>NZ_JBHIMP010000273.1:0-816 GCF_042194175.1 Bartonella sp. MR168JLCBS
ATGCGATATGCTGGGCAAGTTGTTACTCGCACTATGCTTTTGGAAAATGTTTGGGATTACCATTTTGATCCACAAACAAATGTCATTGACGTTCATATATCTCGCTTAAGAGCAAAAATTGAAAAAGATTTTGATGTCCCACTTCTCCATACTGTACGGGGAGCTGGATATATGCTGAAAGCACCAGATAATAAAATATGAATCGTTTAATAAATATGATGCGCACAACTGCGCTAAGGCTTTCAGCACTTTATATTTTATTGTTTGGGTTAGTTGCAACAGGGCTTTCTATTTATATGACGGCGTTTTCTATTTCATTGTTAACCGAGCAAACTGAACAAGCTTTGCGTGAAGAGCTAAGAAGTGTCGAAAACGCTTATAACTATGGTGGCCTCCCTTTATTAATACGCACTATTGATTACCGTTCACGACAACCTGGGGCTTTTCTTTATCTTGTTACTGATCCTATGGGACGCATTTTAGCAGGGAATGTTGCACGTATTGAGGTTGGACTTTTGAAGCATAATGGTTTTCTTTCGGATTCTTTTTTGTATTCGCGTTTTGGAGAAAATGACAAAACAAGCGAACATCGCGCTTTGGCAATTATTGTTGATTTGCCCAATGCTATGAAAATTCTTGTGGGACGGGATTTGGATGAACCAGAACGTTTTGCAGCGGTTATTCGTAAAGCGGTCATGATTGCTCTCGCAGCAATGGTTGGAGGGGCTTTACTCATATGGTGTTTTGTTGGTAGGCGCGCGTTGCAGAGGATTGATCGTGTAACGGCTGCTTCACAGCGCTTGATGGATGGTGAGT
>NZ_JBHIMP010000274.1:0-815 GCF_042194175.1 Bartonella sp. MR168JLCBS
CGATAGGCATATATCCCAATATGATGGTAAAGGGGACCATCTCCATAAGGTGCTGTTGCGCGGGTAAAATAAAGAGCACGAAGGCGATTTTGAGAAAGCGGTGTTCCAATAATTTTGACAACATTTGGATCTGTTTTTTCATCTTTCTCCACGATTTTGGCACCCAAAGTTGCAATATTAGTTAAGCTGTTTTTTAAAGGGCGTAGAGCACTGATGATTTCATGGGGAGTTATCGTTGGCAGGTCACCTTGTACATTCAAAATGGCATTGTAGCATCGTTCAGGATCAATATGGTTTAAGGCTTCATAAATGCGATCAGATCC
The DNA here is from genome assembly GCF_042194175.1 of Bartonella sp. MR168JLCBS. Lineage (NCBI taxonomy): Bacteria > Pseudomonadati > Pseudomonadota > Alphaproteobacteria > Hyphomicrobiales > Bartonellaceae > Bartonella > Bartonella sp. MR168JLCBS. The sequence continues at coordinate 324 of NZ_JBHIMP010000274.1, forward strand.
AGATTCATGATGGCTAGATGTCATGATACATTCATGTCCATAAGCTATAACGGCTTTGGCGATATCATGATGGTCTGTTGCAACGATAGTACGTCCCAATGCGGCTTTTTTTGCTTGTTCAGCAACATGAACAATCATCGGCTTTCCAGCGATCTCAGCGAGAGCTTTTTGGGGGAGACGGGTTGAGCCTATACGGGCGGGGATGACAATAATTGGTTTAAGAGCCATTGCAAAATTCCAAATGCCGTGTGTGTGATGTGTTTATAATATTGTGTTTTATAGAGAAAAAGCTTAAACTAAAAGCAGTAATGAAAATATAAACGTTTGAATTTTTATGAATCGTTCGACAGTTGCCTATTTTATTTTTGCTTGTCTATTTTTGCTGATTATTTTGGTGGGAATTTCTACACTCAGCAACATGGTTTATGATCACTCTGCATTGGTTCAACCTGCTTATAAGGTTACAAAAAGTGATGTGCTCAAGAAAAAACA
>NZ_JBHIMP010000275.1:0-815 GCF_042194175.1 Bartonella sp. MR168JLCBS
TCTGTTTACCTGTAACAACATCAAAACTACTAACACCATGATATTTATCAGATGATGCTTCCGCAGGTGCATATCCCTTCCCTTTATGGGTTACTACATGTACCAAAACAGGACCATTAGGATATTCACGAACATTTTTCAACACAGGCAATAAATGCTTTAAATTATGGCCATCTATTGGTCCAACATAGTAAAAGCCAAGCTCATCAAATAAAGTTCCCCCAACCAAAAAACCACGCGCAAATTCTTCTGAACGACGTGCCTTATCTAAAAAAAACTTTGGCATTTTTTTGCTGAACATCTTTATCCGTTCACGCAAACTACGGTAAGCAGGACGGGAAACCAATCGTGCGAGATGCGCACTCATTGCACCAGTAGGAGGAGCAATAGACATATCATTATCATTAAGGATAACAATCAGACGTGCATCCAAAGCACCAGCGTTATTCATCGCTTCATAAGCCATACCAGCAGACATAGCACCATCACCAATCACAGCAATAATGTTGCGTCTTTTCTCTGCTTTCAAAGCACTAGCCACCGTCATACCAAGACCAGCTGAAATAGAAGTAGAAGAATGACCCGCACCAAATGGATCATACACACTTTCTGAACGTTTCGTAAAACCTGACAATCCACCCTCTTGGCGCAATGTGCGAATTCTATCTCTACGCCCCGTCAAAATTTTACGAGGGTAGGTTTGATGACCAACATCCCAAATAATCCTATCTTCCGGTGTATTAAAAACATAATGCAACGCAACAGTAAGCTCCACAACACCAAGCCCCGCACCAAGATGACCACCTGTTACAGAA